>NZ_SZVK01000074.1:0-12677 GCF_005280595.1 Escherichia sp. MR
CAGAAGTGAAACGCCGTAGCGCCGATGGTAGTGTGGGGTCTCCCCATGCGAGAGTAGGGAACTGCCAGGCATCAAATTACGAAGAATGGCACTGACCTTTGAGGCAGTTCACTGCTCGATAAGAGAGTAGGACAAAAGCGAAAGCTTTTGAACGTTGCGAAGCAAGGGCCCGAAGGGTGAATCACGAAGTGATTCATAAACTGCCAGGCATCAAATTAAGCAGTAAGCCGGTCATAAAACCGGTGGTTGTAAAAGAATTCGGTGGAGCGGTAGTTCAGTCGGTTAGAATACCTGCCTGTCACGCAGGGGGTCGCGGGTTCGAGTCCCGTCCGTTCCGCCACTTATTAAGAAACCTCGAGTTAACGCTCGAGGTTTTTTTTCGTCTGTATTTCTATTATTGCCAAAATCGCAAAAATCCTCTGCATTTTACGCTCTTTTTCCGCAACAGTCTGAAGCCCATAATCATCTCAGTTAACGAACATAGCATTAGAAGAGGCATATTATGGCTGTCCCTGCATTTGGTTTAGGTACTTTCCGTCTCAAAGACGACGTTGTTATTGCATCTGTGAAAACGGCGCTTGAACTTGGCTATCGCGCAATTGATACCGCACAAATCTATGATAACGAAGCTGCAGTAGGTCAGGCGATTGCAGAAAGTGGCGTGCCACGTAATGAACTCTATATCACCACTAAAATCTGGATTGAAAATCTCAGCAAAGACAAACTGATCCCGAGTCTAAAAGAGAGCCTGCAAAAATTGCGTACCGATTATGTTGATCTGACGCTAATCCACTGGCCGTCACCAAATGATGCGGTATCAGTCGAAGAGTTTATGCAGGCGTTGCTGGAAGCGAAAAAACAAGGGCTGACGCGTGAAATCGGTATTTCCAACTTCACGATCCCGTTGATGGAAAAGGTAATTGCTGCTGTTGGCGCTGAAAACATCGCTACCAACCAGATTGAACTCTCTCCTTATCTGCAAAACCGTAAAGTGGTCGCCTGGGCTAAACAGCACGGCATTCATATTACTTCCTATATGACGCTGGCTTATGGGAAGGCTCTGAAAGATGAGGTTATTGCTCGTATCGCAGCTAAACACAATGCGACCCCGGCACAAGTAATTCTGGCGTGGGCAATGGAGGAAGGCTACTCAGTAATACCGTCTTCCACTAAACGTGAAAACCTGGAAAGTAATCTTAAGGCACAAAGTTTACAGCTTGATGCAGAAGACAAAAAAGCGATCGCCGAACTGGATTGCAACGACCGCCTCGTAAGTCCGGAAGGTCTGGCTCCTGAATGGGATTAAGCCTCTCTGACAGCTCCTGCGGGAGCTGTTTTTATATGCTCGCTAAGGAAATCGATAAAGGCCCGGATGCGAGTACTTACCGCGCGGTCGCTGTAATAAATGGCACTGAAGGGCATTTCCACTGGCAACACTTTATCTGCCATTAACTCCACCAGTTCACCACGAGCAATTTCTCTGTCGATCATATAGTCGGACAAACACGCAATCCCGTTGCCACTCAGGCAAAGCTGTTTCAGTGTTTCTCCACTATTGGATGACAAACCGTACTTCACTTCATGTAATTGTCCATCGCTACAGGCTATCGGCCAGGTATTGAGGGAAGCGGGTTCAGTAAATCCCAGGCAAACATGTTGCTTTAAATCGTCGATAGTT
This sequence comes from Escherichia sp. MR, assembly GCF_005280595.1. Classification (NCBI taxonomy): domain Bacteria; kingdom Pseudomonadati; phylum Pseudomonadota; class Gammaproteobacteria; order Enterobacterales; family Enterobacteriaceae; genus Escherichia; species Escherichia sp. MR. The sequence goes on from NZ_SZVK01000074.1 coordinate 1,679, forward strand.
TCTGGCTTCCCGTAGCGGGCAATATAGTCGGGGGAGGCGATAATTTTTCGATAACTGTTAAATAACGGCCTGGCTCGTAAGCTGGAATCCGTTAACGTACCGGCGCGAATCGCGACATCCACTTTTCTTTCGATCAAATTAATAATCGTTTCGGAGGAGACTAGCGATAAAGTGACTTCCGGATAGCGTTCGCGGAAAGGCTTAATTAACGGCATCAGAAAGTGTAGTACCACGGGGGTTGCGGCATCGATCCGTAACAGTCCGCGCGGTGTATTACGCGTCTCCATAATTTCTGATTCTGCCGCTGCCATCTCCTGCAAAATTGACTGTACGCGACGAAAATAACGCTCGCCTTCTTCCGTCAGGCTAAGTTGTCGTGTGGTTCGATTAAGTAGGCTGACGCCAAGTTTCATTTCCAGCTTTTTTACCGCACGGCTGACCGCTGAGTTTGCTTGCCCTAATTGTTCCGCTGCCCGGCTAAAGCTGCCGCTTTCGACGACCGAAACAAAAATGGCGAGTTCTTCCGACGTGGCTTTCATTTTTGCTCCTGTTGCAAAATAGAAGAGATATTTTGAATTTATTTGTTATTAAACCATCAGGATACGTAATATGTCATCCGATTTAATGTTCTCAATAATGAGCAAAATTCTGTGCGGTGTAAGCACTTGCTTACATAACAATATACAATTGCTCGTTGAAAGAGTGAGCTAAAATCCCTATAACAGTAGAACCCTCCCGAGTGCGGAAGGGTTGACGTAATAGAGGTTTCAAAGTCAAAAGTGCGAAAAAATACCTATGCCATGCGCTATGTAGCTGGACAACCTGCGGAAAGGATCTTACCGCCGGGGTCATTTGCGAGCATCGGCCAGGCATTACCACCCGGAGAACCGTTAAGTACCGAAGAGCGTATTCGGATCCTGGTGTGGAACATTTACAAACAGCAACGCGCTGAATGGTTGTCGGTATTAAAGAACTACGGCAAAGATGCACATCTGGTGTTATTGCAGGAAGCGCAGACAACGCCAGAGTTAGTGCAGTTTGCGACCGCTAACTATCTTGCTGCCGATCAGGTGCCCGCTTTTGTTCTGCCACAACATCCTTCCGGCGTAATGACCCTTTCGGCAGCGCATCCGGTGTATTGCTGCCCGTTACGCGAACGTGAACCTATTTTACGTCTGGCGAAATCGGCACTGGTGACGGTCTATCCATTACCTGACACCCGCCTGTTGATGGTAGTCAATATCCATGCGGTCAACTTCAGTCTGGGCGTGGATGTTTATAGCAAGCAGTTGCTTCCTATTGGCGATCAGATAGCCCACCACAGCGGTCCGGTCATTATGGCGGGAGATTTCAATGCCTGGAGCCGTAGAAGGATGAACGCGTTATATCGCTTTGCGCGAGAAATGTCGCTGCGCCAGGTGCGTTTTACTGATGATCAGCGCCGCCGGGCGTTTGGTCGCCCGCTCGATTTTGTTTTCTACCGTGGTCTGAATGTCAGCGAAGCTTCCGTACTGGTTACGCGCGCTTCTGATCACAATCCGCTACTCGTTGAATTCAGTCCCGGCAAGCCTGATAAATAAGGTATGTCAGGTCTGCCACAGGGCAGACCAACGTTTGGCGCTGCCTTTTTATACTCAAACAACAAAAGGACAGTGCAATGACAATACAATCCCACCATGAGCGCGTAGAAAAGCAATTTAGCTCGCAGGCCAGTGAATATTTAACCAGTGCCGTGCATGCATCCGGGCGCGACTTACAGCGCCTGGCGGCGTGTCTGGCAGAGTATCCTGACGCTTGCGTACTTGATATGGGCTGTGGAGCAGGACATGCCAGCTTTGTCGCTGCGCAAAACGTGCAGGAAGTGGTGGCGTATGACTTATCTTCCCAAATGCTGGATGTTGTTGCACAGGCTGCAGATACCCGACAACTGAAAAATATCACCACCCGCCAGGGGTATGCCGAAAGCCTGCCTTTTGCCGATCACACCTTTAATATTGTTATTAGTCGTTATTCTGCTCACCACTGGCATGATGTCGGTGCGGCATTGCGTGAAGTGAATCGGGTCTTGAAGCCCGGCGGTATGCTGATTGTGATGGACGTAATGTCTCCGGGTCACCCGGTACGCGATATTTGGTTACAGACGATAGAAGCATTGCGCGATGCTTCTCACGTGCGTAATTACGCCAGCGGTGAGTGGTTGACGTTAATCAATGAAGCATATCTGCTTGTCGATAATGTGATCACCGATAAATTACCTCTGGAATTCTCTTCGTGGGTTGCGAGAATGCGTACGCCAGAAGTGTTAGTGGACGCTATTCGCGTTTACCAACAGAGCGCATCGACAGAGGTGAAAACGTATTTTGCCTTGCAGAATGATGGCTCTTTCACCAGTGATATCATCATGGTTGAAGCACATAAAGCGGCATAAATAAAAAAGGCACCGGGGGAATCGGTGCCTTTCTGTTATCTGGTTTGTCAGGAATCTGGCATATTGTTGTTTTTCACAAACAACGTCAGCTTGTCGCCTGGTTGCAGATTCGCAGTATCGCTGTTCCAGCGCATCACATCTTTGATGTTTACGCCGTGACGCTTAGCAATGCTTGAAAGCGAATCACCTTTGCGCACACGATACGTAATGCTATCGATGTTGTTTGCCAACCGCTGTGCGCTACTACCAGCGCCAATTGTCAGACTTTGACCTGGTTTCAGCTTAGAACCGCGCAGATTGTTCCACTGCTGCAAATTCTTTGTGCTTACGCCGAGACGTGAAGCGATGCTTGAAAGCGTGTCGCCAGAGCGTACGGTGTAAACGCGGCTATTAAGCGGCGTATTGTCGGCAACCAGTGTCGACTGTACGGCAGCAATTTCGCCTGAAGCCAGAGATTCACGCAGTTGATCTGCATGTTTCTTTGGCACCATCACGTACTGTGGACCACTTGCGCCCAGCGTGGAGCCTTTCACGCCAGCGTTGAATGTCTTCAGCTTGCTGACGGAAATCCCCGCCATATCTGCAACCTTCGCCATTTCAACCGGGCTACTCAGGTGTACACGCGCCAGAGCACGGCTTTCATCGGTCGTCGGCAGACGTACACCATAACGCTTGCTGTTTTTGAGAATATCACTCAATGCCAGCATCTTAGGCACGTACTGCTTCGTTTCCTGCGGCAACGGTAACGACCAGAAGTCCGTGGATTTCCCACGCGCTTTGTTCGTTTTAATTGCCTTCATGACCCGACCTTCGCCGCTGTTATAAGCCGCTACGGTCAGAAGCCAGTCGCCGTCAAACATCTTGTTCAGACGCTGCATCATGTTCAGCGCGGCAGTTGTTGAAGCAACAACATCGCGACGCGCGTCATAATTGCGGGTCTGTTTCAAACCATAATTGCGCCCCGTGCTCGGAATGATCTGCCAGATGCCTGCGGCATTGGCGCCAGACGTCGCGTGAGGATCAAAAGCGCTCTCCACTATGGGTAGTAGTACCAGTTCCATAGGCATGTTACGTTTTTTAACTTGCCCGGCTATCCAGTACATATACGGCTCTGCCCGTAAAGTTACATCGTGGAGATAGCTCTTATTGCGTAAATATTTCTGTTTCTGTTCGCGAATCCGGTCGTTTTCCGGAATTCCCATCTTTAGCTCGTCGCCTATGAAAGCCCACAAGTCACCATCCGGCGCGATAGACGTCCCATCGTCCATCCATCGTGCCTGACTTGTAAACTTTGCTGCTTCCCCTTGACCAGCTGCAGAAAGGCTCTGTGCGTGCTGTTGAACGTTACCAGTGCTCTGGCAACCCACGAGCAGGACAGAGGCGAGTAATATCGCTTTTGCCTTCATGTGTGTGTCAATAGTTGCTTAAAAGACGACCGATCATAACGGCGAACGAAGCTGATGACAAGAAAGTTTTATCAGAATCTATCTTTCTTTGACCTTAACCAGGCAAAACGTTCTTCAGGTTGTTGCAATAATGTTTCTTTATTAATTACATTAATTAAATCAATATCTTCTGTTCTCAAAAAAACATTATTTTGCCGCTCATTTTTCAGAATTACGGGTAGTGTTATTTGATTTTTTGCCCGTAACTCCTTAACTTTACGATAATAATCATTTATAGACAAATCGTGCGGAAGAATGCTCAAAGCAAACTTCATATTTGATAAAGTATATTCGTGAGCGCAACACACCAGAGTATCGTCAGGAAGTTCACTTAATTTTTTAAGTGATTGATACATCTGTGATGCAGTGCCTTCGAATAGTCTACCGCAACCGCCAGAAAACAGAGTGTCGCCACAAAATAGATAAGGTTCGCTAAAGTAACAGATATGTCCTAAAGTGTGACCTGGCGTAGCAATTACACTAAATTCATGCCCCAAAACGAAGGCAGTATCGCCATCTTTGACTACCTGCGTTGTTCCCTTATCTTGTGTCTCTTCTGGCCCATACACCACAATTTGCGGATACTTTTCTACCAGTTCTTTTACACCGCCAACGTGATCGTGGTGATGGTGGGTGAGGAAAATCGCTACTGGTTGCCAGTTGTTAGCTGAAATCGCCTTTAATACGGGTTCTGCCTCTCCTGGGTCGACAATCAGGCAACGACCTGCTTCATCAGACAAAACCCAGATGTAATTGTCATCAAAGGCGGAAATACTGTTAAGATTCATATATTACCTCTCAGTGTGAAACGGAAGGTTGTGATGAAACCGGCAAGGATCCCCCAAACTGTCGTGGCTCCTGATTGCTGGGGCGATTTGCCCTGGGGAGAGCTTTATCGCAAGGCGCTGGAACGCCAGCTCAACCCGTGGTTTGCTAAAATGTATGGTTTTCATCTGCTTAAGATTGGCAATTTAAGCGCAGAAATCAATTGCGAAGCGTGCGCGGTTTCTCATCAAGTGAATGTTTCAGCGCAAGGAATGCCCGTCCAGGTGCAGGCGGACCCACTTCATCTTCCTTTTGCCGATAAATCCGTCGATGTTTGTCTACTGGCGCATACATTGCCGTGGTGCACCGATCCGCATCGTTTATTGCGCGAAGCCGATAGGGTATTGATTGATGATGGCTGGCTGGTTATTAGCGGCTTCAATCCCATCAGTTTAATGGGATTACGCAAACTTGTGCCGGTATTGCGAAAAACATCGCCCTATAACAGCCGGATGTTTACTCTGATGCGGCAACTGGACTGGCTCTCTTTGTTGAATTTTGAAGTGCTACACGCCAGCCGTTTCCATGTTCTCCCGTGGAACAAGCACGGTGGAAAACTATTGAGCACGCACATTCCTGCGCTTGGTTGCTTACAACTTATTGTTGCCCGGAAACGGACTATTCCTTTAACGCTAAATCCGATGAAACAGAGTAAAAACAAACCGCGAATTCGCCAGGCGGTCGGTGCCATCCGGCAATGTCGTAAACCACAGGCTTAAACTTCGACTTGATAGCCCGTATCTTCCAGCGTGGGATTCATTGCCGCAGCACGAGCCAGTTCATCACAGCGTTCGTTTTCCGGGTGTCCGGCATGGCCTTTTACCCATTCCCATTTGATTTGATGCTGTCCCAGCGCGGCATCAAGACGTTGCCAGAGATCGACATTTTTTACCGGTTTTTTGTCTGCGGTTTTCCAGCCACGTTTTTTCCAGTTATGGATCCACTGGGTAATCCCCTGGCGGACATACTGGCTGTCGGTACTCAAAATGACTTCGCAATGTTCTTTTAACGCTTCCAGCGCGACAATAGCAGCCATCAACTCCATACGGTTATTGGTGGTGCGGGTGTAGCCTGCGCTAAAGGTTTTCTCGCGTCCGCGATAACGTAAAATAGCGCCGTAACCCCCAGGTCCTGGATTACCCAGACACGAACCATCGGTGAAAATTTCTACCTGTTTAAGCATCTCTGGTAGACTTCCTGTAATTGAATCGAACTGTAAAACGACAAGTCTGACATAAATGACCGCTATGAGCACTGCAATTACACGCCAGATCGTTCTCGATACCGAAACCACCGGTATGAACCAGATTGGTGCGCACTATGAAGGCCACAAGATCATTGAGATTGGTGCCGTTGAAGTGGTGAACCGTCGACTGACGGGCAATAACTTTCACGTTTATCTTAAGCCCGATCGGCTGGTGGATCCGGAAGCCTTTGGCGTACATGGTATTGCCGATGAGTTTTTGCTCGATAAGCCTACGTTTGCCGAAGTAGCTGATGAGTTCATGGACTATATTCGTGGCGCGGAGCTGGTGATCCATAACGCAGCGTTCGATATCGGCTTTATGGACTACGAGTTTTCGCTGCTCAAGCGCGATATTCCGAAGACCAATACCTTCTGTAAGGTCACCGATAGCCTTGCGGTAGCGAGGAAAATGTTTCCTGGTAAGCGCAACAGCCTCGATGCGTTATGCGCCCGCTACGAAATAGATAACAGCAAGCGTACATTGCACGGGGCATTACTCGATGCCCAGATCCTTGCGGAAGTTTATCTGGCGATGACCGGTGGCCAAACGTCGATGGCTTTTGCGATGGAAGGTGAAACACAACAGCAACAAGGTGAAGCAACAATTCAGCGCATTGTGCGCCAGGCAAGTAAGTTACGCGTTGTTTTTGCGACGGATGAAGAGCTAGCAGCGCATGAAGCTCGTCTCGATCTGGTGCAGAAGAAGGGCGGAAGCTGCCTCTGGCGGGCATAAATACATGTAAAAGGTGCTAAAAATAGCGAGTTGGGCGATTTTTGCAGCAAACGATTCAAAAGATGAGAAAAACAATTGACGAAGGGCGGGGCAATCCGTAGTATTCGCCTCGTTCCCAACGGAATAAAACGCGGAGCGGTAGTTCAGTCGGTTAGAATACCTGCCTGTCACGCAGGGGGTCGCGGGTTCGAGTCCCGTCCGTTCCGCCAATATTTAGAAAGCCTGAATCAGCAATGGTTCAGGCTTTTGTCGTTTCTGGCTTTCGGGATTTTTCACCCCGGAAGTTAAATGGATTTAATCCAGAAAATAGTTACACCATATAATGACCAGTAGTTATAAGTTCTGGTCATTTTGGTTATTCCTGCGCATCCCACTTCTCCAGCAGTTCTGCTGGAACTTCATTGATTATCTCCGAAAAGCGTTTACCGACCAGTCGTTCCGCCTGACGCAACAAAGGAATGGTCGGACTGCTTGGTTCACTGTGCTCAAACCAGCGGCGGATGACTCGCAGGCGTTTCAGTGCGTCGTTCCGATCGCTGATTTGCTGTGGCTCTGCGATGATCTTTGCGGTCGTTTCGGCTGGTATATCCACTGTGGGAGCGACATGCCCTGCTAGTGTCAGTCCGGTATTATCGATAGCAGCATACTTCGGCTGATCAGCCTGCGGTTTTGGTTGTGGGATTTCTGGCGTAGTTGTCTGTACCGCCCCAGGCAACAGGGTCAGCAGTTGCGTCAGACGCGAAAAGTCCGGGGCCAGGTCATTCAGCGTTTCACGAGCATGGTGTTGCAGTCGCTCAGTGATCTCGGCGGCCTGGCGAAATTCGTCCAGCGGCAGTGCGCCGCGTGCTTCCAGGTCGGCCAGTTGCTGACGTACTGATTCCGGTGCCAGCGCATCCGCCGGGCGTGATGCAGACAGCGAACGTTCCACATCCCGAACCTGAAGGCGCATGGCGGCGTTGTTTGATAGCGTAATGCCACGAATATCAGCCATTACGCCTTCGTGGTCCAGTAGCGCCGACAGCGCGTTACTGCGTGCTACAGCCGCATCTTCGGCGGTGGTATCTTCAGCCGTAAGCAGTTGTGGATGGATGGTGTCCGGGTTTGTGACACACAACGTTTCCAGAAGCGTGAGTGTCTCCACCAGCCCTCTGGCTCCTGCCTGCTGGATACGGCAACGCAGCAGGACAACCAGGATGCGGATATCTTTACTGCGTGCCAGCAGGCGGCGGGCGTCCCGCTCCAGCTCCGACCAGTTAATAGTTTCCGGTGTACTGACAAAATCGCCATATTGCGCCTCTTCACGCGCTAAGGCGCGGGTGAACAGCAATAGGTACTCTGGATCATACTCCAGATCCGGGCCGCAGGGGCATTCAGCCGAAATAGGGTCAGACAGGGGGGTATCCATTAAATTATCCTCAGTGTGCCAGATAGTGTTCAGGTTCGAAAATCATGCCCGTCACCGGGTTGTCGTGCAGGGCTTTCCCTGCCCAGGCGGTCCAGCCAAGCTGATATGGACCGCCAGTAACAGCCGGAGGGGCTGCGTGTGGTTTAAGCTGTAGCTCAATTTCCCAGCAGTATTCAAACCCGGTAAATGCACGAACCAGTTCCGTTAGTACTGGCAGGTTATTACCACCAGGCAGGAAACGCCGGTAGTCAGCCAGTGTCAGCGGGCCAATCACCAGCCGGAACTTATATTGCATGTCCGGCACGGCCTGGCCGATGAGTGCGCCGTTGCCAATGACGGAAGAGGGGGCTGGTATCCCCAGTCGGGTAATTTCATCATCAGCCACCGTTATCCAGTGCAGGACATACTCTTGTATCCGGAAAGGCACACTGAAATAGTGCGCCAGCGTGGCGGCCAAGCCGTCCGGGTTGCGGGATTCGCGCACCAGATGGGCCGATGCCGCCAGGCGAACGTGATCCGGCAGCGAGCTATCTGCACTTTCCCGTAAATCCTGCCCGCTGAGGCTGGCGATATAAAAGGCAAAACGGTCATATTCCTGTTTATCCAGACCGCCCCCGGCGGACTGGGCGCTGCGCCATGCCTGATAAAACTGCGTCAGCCAGCGGTGATGAAAAAGATCGGTAAAACGGGTCAGGGTCGGATCGCAGCGGCTTTCGGTCCGATTGCGCGCGAGCTCAGTGTAATGCAGTGGCAGCGGACCGTTCGGCCCCCACAGTCCAAGGCTGTAAAGGCTAAGGTGCAGGCGTCCTTGCTGCCAGCTCACATTGGCGATTTCCCGTGGCGCAAAGGTCAGTGTAGGTGTTTGTCCCAGGCGAAATTTTTCCATACCTGGTTGCCAGGCACTACCTGCAGAGACGGTACACAACTGCACATCCACGCGGCGCATCAGGTTCAGAAAACCATAGCGCCAGGGCGTTTTCTGCGCTTGGGTGAAATCGCCGCTCATACACTTCCCCGTAGTCCGGCTCTGACCGGCCAGGTCATAATTTTCCCACGTTGCATACTGTGCAGCGTCATCTGCGAGAAGGTATTAATGGAAACATGACGAGCGATATATTGCTCCAACACCAGACCGAACAGATACGGGCTAATACCAGAGAATCCGTCTTCATCCACCGTCAGCTCACAACTGACGCCGCGACCATAAACCAGCAGCCCGGAACCGGGCAGACGGCGGGTAACAGGCGTTGTTTTACAGCCAATCAGGCTGCGTACCTGACGCGACTGCGGACTGTCATGCGCCGGAATAAACAGGTTCAGCAGATCGCGCAGTGCCTGACCGCCGGTGCGGTGATCCAGATCGGCCAGCGGCAGATAATTAAAGGATAACTGGCGGATCAACCGCCAGGCCATTTCACGTTCCGCCAGTTGTGGCTGTGGTGGACGAGGTGGACGGATAAGCCCCACACCTGCCACAGGGATGGCCGCATCCACGGTCAGATCGTCCCGGCCATTGCGTGCGATAAGACAGGGCAGATCGCGGTTGGTGACCATGGCAGTGATGGTGATATGGCGCAGATTTTCCGGGTATGGGGCTTCATACTGGTCAACCAGCGACAGGAATACTTCCGAACCCGTATAGGGTGTGCGGGTGCCGTAGCGGCGGGCGTTCTCAGACAACCGACGCGGCTCCCGGCGCAGGGAAAAATAACGCCCATGATTGCCTTCATCATTATTGCGGGTGTGGTAGAGCGGGCGAAATGTCATCTTCCGCGTGGTGTCGGCTTCCAACCCTTCCACTTCCTGGACCGAAAACACCTCATAGTCGAGCGGATGGGTTCTGTCCACCACCAGGTGCTGCTCTGTCGTGCTGTGTGTGATATCGAGCCGGGCGGTGACGCGGGGAAACAGGTTGATCACCGGGGTACAGAACAGGCTGAACTGTGCAGCATTTGTCTGGTGGATCAGCCAGTCTGGCGGCAGGCGGTTCAGTAAGATAACAATTTCCGCCACACCGCTGTGAATTTTTTGTAACCCGGCAGACAGACCCGTCGGGGTGAAAAAATAAAAGCGTTCCGGGCAGGCAAAATATTCATGCAACAGGTTATGGCCGTGGAACACGTTCCACGCCAGCGGCAATAGCCCTTGATCCGGCTCCAGACCCTCGTACATGACGGGCTGTTTCAGATTCACATCCAGTACTCCGTCAAAATGACCCGGAACGCCAGCCAGTGTGGCAATGGCGCTGGTGTGCAACAGTTCGAACAGGTGTGAGGTCGTGCGCTCCTCGCCGCAGAGATAGAGCGGCAGCTTGTCCAGCCCGGCAAGCTGGCTGAAGGTCAGTTCACCGAAGGTGCGCAGGGTAATGCGTAGTGCTCCGGCGACGTGAATGTTAGCTGGCAGGTAGCGGTGCAGGGCGGGCATATCCGGCGGCGCGGCGGTCAGGCGCGCCTCTTCGATGGCAAGCGGCCACAGTGTCACATCCTGGCTGCTGCGAAACTGGCAGGCGGCGCTTTCACCTTCCGGAATGGAGGAAAAAAAGGCAGTGTTGCGTGGGACGGTGAATCCCTTCGCCAAATCACCTTCTTCCGGATCGGGATGTAGTTGTGCCACGCTCATTGAGGGGGTTGGGGTGATGTAATTGGGACTGACGACCTCCAACAAACGCTGGGTGAAGCGGGGAAATTCAGCGTCAATTTTAAGCTGCGTGCGGGCGGTCAGGAAGCTGAAAGCTTCGATCATACGCTCCACATAGGGATCGGCAATATCCGCACCCTGCATTCCCAGACGGGCGGCGATTTTTGGATGACGGGCGGCAAATTCGGCTCCCGTTTCCCGCAGGTGGTGATGCTGCCAACTTACTGATTTAGTGTATGATGGTGTTTTTGAGGTGCTCCAGTGGCTTCTGTTTCTATCA
>NZ_SZVK01000075.1:0-12023 GCF_005280595.1 Escherichia sp. MR
CAGCTCACTGTCGCGAGGTGGCGTATATTACGCTTTCCTCTTTCAGAGTCAACCCTGAATTTCAGGATTTTTCTCTTTAACCGAACCGGCTGTTTGTGTGAAGTGATTCACATCCGCCGTGTCGATGGAGGCGCATTATAGGGAGTCGTTTCAGGAAGACAAGCGGAAAAATGCATTTTTATTTCAACCGCTCATCTTTTAATCATTACGCCGGTTTTTGCTGCTTTTTTATCGCTTGCGGCAGGTCTGCCAGGCTATTTAACACCCAATCCGCCGCGTTTTCTGCTTCAGGCGTAATAGGTTTACCCGTACGCACCAGCACTTTTGTTCCGACGTTCGCCGCAGCCGCTGCCTGCATATCTTCTAATTTATCGCCCACCATATAAGAAGCGGCCATATCAATATGCAAATAATCGCGTGCCGACAACAGCATCCCTGGATGTGGTTTACGGCAATCGCAGACCTGGCGAAACTCTTCAACACTACCCTGCGGATGATGCGGGCAATAATAGATGCCATCCAGATCGACATCGCGGTCCGCCAGCGACCAGTCCATCCACTCGGTCAGAGTTTCAAACTGTGCTTCAGTAAATTTACCGCGAGCAATGCCAGACTGGTTGGTTACTACCACCAGCGCAAAGCCCATTTTTTTTAGCTCGCGCATGGCGTCAATAACACCATCGATAAATTCAAAGTTGTCGATCTCATGGACATAGCCGTGATCGACATTAATGGTGCCATCACGGTCAAGAAAAATTGCGGGTACGCTCTTCGCCACCTTTTATAGCTCCTTAATAAGGCATGTGACGCTAGTATCGCATGTTTCGACCAGCAAGAAAGTGCTCTTCGCATAAACCTGATTGATTTAGACGTCTGGATGCCTTAACATCCATTTCATTGACGGCGTTGCCCGTTCCAGGCATTCGAAATGCCACGACTAACTTAATGACGATAATAAATAATCAATGATAAAACTTTCGAATATCACCAAAGTGTTCCACCAGGGCACCCGCACCATCCAGGCGTTGAACAACGTCAGCCTGCATGTGCCAGCTGGACAAATTTATGGCGTTATCGGTGCCTCAGGCGCGGGTAAGAGTACGCTTATACGTTGTGTAAACCTGCTGGAGCGCCCAACCGAGGGTAGCGTGCTGGTCGATGGCCAGGAACTGACCACGCTGTCAGAATCCGAGTTGACCAAAGCTCGTCGCCAGATTGGTATGATTTTCCAGCATTTTAACCTGCTCTCTTCGCGTACTGTTTTTGGCAACGTGGCTCTGCCGCTGGAGCTGGACAACACACCGAAAGACGAGATCAAACGTCGCGTGACGGAATTGCTGTCATTGGTTGGTCTTGGCGATAAGCATGATAGCTACCCGTCGAATCTTTCCGGTGGGCAGAAACAACGTGTGGCGATTGCCCGTGCATTAGCCAGCAATCCCAAAGTATTGCTGTGCGATGAAGCCACCAGCGCGCTGGACCCGGCAACCACGCGTTCTATTCTCGAACTACTAAAAGACATCAACCGCCGTCTGGGTTTGACGATTCTTTTGATCACCCACGAAATGGACGTTGTGAAGCGCATTTGTGATTGTGTGGCAGTCATCAGCAATGGCGAACTGATCGAGCAAGACACGGTAAGCGAAGTGTTCTCGCATCCGAAAACGCCGCTGGCGCAGAAGTTTATTCAGTCAACCCTGCATCTGGATATCCCGGAAGATTATCAGGAACGTCTGCAAGCGGAGCCATTTACTGACTGTGTGCCGATGCTGCGCCTGGAGTTTACCGGCCAGTCGGTCGATGCCCCGCTGCTTTCTGAAACCGCGCGTCGTTTCAACGTCAACAACAACATTATTAGCGCGCAGATGGATTACGCCGGTGGCGTTAAGTTCGGCATTATGCTGACCGAAATGCACGGCACACAACAAGATACGCAAGCCGCTATTGCCTGGCTGCAAGAACACCATGTAAAAGTAGAGGTACTGGGTTATGTCTGAGCCGATGATGTGGCTGCTGGTTCGTGGCGTATGGGAAACGCTGGCAATGACCTTCGTATCCGGTTTTTTTGGCTTTGTGATTGGTCTGCCGGTTGGCGTTCTGCTTTATGTCACGCGTCCGGGGCAAATTATTGCTAACGCGAAGCTGTATCGTACCGTTTCTGCGATTGTGAACATTTTCCGTTCCATCCCGTTCATTATCTTGCTGGTATGGATGATTCCGTTTACCCGCGTTATTGTCGGTACATCGATTGGTTTGCAGGCAGCGATTGTTCCGTTAACCGTTGGTGCAGCACCGTTTATTGCCCGTATGGTCGAGAACGCTCTGCTGGAGATCCCAACTGGGTTAATTGAAGCTTCCCGCGCAATGGGTGCCACGCCGATGCAGATCGTCCGTAAGGTGCTGTTACCGGAAGCGCTGCCGGGTCTGGTGAATGCAGCAACTATCACCCTGATTACCCTGGTCGGTTATTCCGCGATGGGTGGTGCAGTCGGTGCCGGTGGTTTAGGTCAGATTGGCTATCAGTATGGCTACATCGGCTATAACGCGACGGTGATGAATACGGTACTGGTATTGCTGGTCATTCTGGTTTATTTAATTCAGTTCGCAGGCGACCGCATCGTCCGGGCTGTCACTCGCAAGTAACGTTCAACACAACATAAATAATTGAAGAAGGAATAAGGTATGGCGTTCAAATTCAAAACCTTTGCGGCAGTGGGAGCCCTGATCGGATCACTGGCACTGGTAGGCTGCGGTCAGGATGAAAAAGATCCAAACCACATTAAAGTCGGCGTGATTGTTGGTGCCGAACAGCAGGTTGCAGAAGTCGCGCAGAAAGTTGCGAAAGACAAATATGGCCTGGACGTTGAGCTGGTAACCTTCAACGACTATGTTCTGCCAAACGAAGCATTGAGCAAAGGCGATATCGACGCCAACGCCTTCCAGCATAAACCGTACCTTGATCAGCAACTGAAAGATCGTGGCTACAAACTGGTCGCAGTAGGCAACACTTTTGTTTATCCGATTGCTGGTTACTCCAAGAAAATAAAATCACTGGATGAACTGCAGGATGGTTCGCAGGTTGCCGTGCCAAACGATCCAACTAACCTTGGTCGTTCACTGCTGCTGCTGCAAAAAGTGGGCTTGATCAAACTGAAAGATGGCGTTGGCCTGCTGCCGACCGTTCTTGATGTTGTTGAGAACCCCAAAAATCTGAAAATTGTTGAACTGGAAGCACCGCAACTGCCGCGTTCTCTGGACGACGCGCAAATCGCTCTGGCAGTTATCAATACCACCTATGCCAGCCAGATTGGCCTGACTCCGGCGAAAGACGGTATCTTTGTCGAAGATAAAGAGTCCCCGTACGTAAACCTGATCGTAACGCGTGAAGATAACAAAGACGCCGAGAACGTGAAGAAATTCGTCCAGGCTTATCAGTCTGACGAAGTTTACGAAGCAGCAAACAAAGTGTTTAACGGCGGCGCTGTTAAAGGCTGGTAATTTTTAGGCTGTTTCCACAATTTGTAATATCATTCAGGACGGGCGCTTGCCCGTCTTGTCATTTTTACAAGCTCCTGATTCAATATTGACGTTTTGATCATACATTGAGGAAATACTATGCGTGCTTTACCGATCTGTTTAGTAGCACTCATGCTAAGCGGCTGTTCCATGTTAAGCAGATCCCCTGTCGAACCCGTTCAAAGCACTGCACCCCAGCCGAAAGCGGAGCCTGCAAAACCGAAAGCACCGCGCGCCACGCCGGTCCGAATTTATACTAATGCAGAAGAATTAGTCGGCAAACCGTTCCGCGATCTCGGTGAAGTCAGTGGCGACTCTTGCCAGGCCTCTAATCAGGACTCTCCACCGAGCATTCCAACCGCGCGTAAGCGGATGCAAATCAACGCCTCTAAAATGAAAGCCAATGCTGTTTTACTGCATAGCTGTGAAGTCACCAGCGGTACGCCAGGCTGCTACCGTCAGGCTGTATGTATCGGTTCTGCGCTTAACATTACGGCGAAATGAGCAGTTTCCAGTTCGAGCAAATAGGCGTTATTCGATCGCCCTATAAAGAAAAATTCGCCGTTCCGCGCCAGCCAGGTCTGGTAAAAAGCGTCAACGGCGAACTGCATCTCATTGCTCCCTACAACCAGGTCGACGCCGTGCGCGGCCTGGAAGCATTCAGCCATTTATGGATCCTTTTCGTCTTTCATCAAACGATGGAAGGCGGCTGGCGTCCGACTGTACGCCCTCCGCGCCTCGGCGGTAACGCCAGAATGGGCGTTTTCGCCACACGCTCTACTTTCCGCCCTAACCCAATTGGTATGTCGCTGGTAGAGCTGAAAGAGGTTGTTTGCCATAAAGACAGCGTGATTCTGAAGCTCGGTAGCCTGGATCTGGTTGATGGTACGCCAGTGGTGGATATCAAACCGTATCTCCCCTTTGCCGAATCGCTTCCCGATGCCAGTGCCAGCTATGCGCAAAGTGCGCCAACGGCAGAGATGTCTGTGACCTTTACCGCTGATGTTGAAAAGCAACTATTGATGCTGGAGAAGCGTTATCCGCAGTTAACGCTGTTTATCCGCGAAGTACTGGCGCAGGATCCGCGTCCGGCCTATCGTAAAGGTGAGGAAACGGGCAAAACCTATGCCGTCTGGCTGCATGATTTTAATGTTCGCTGGCGCGTCACCGACGCAGGTTTTGAAGTCTTTGCGCTGGAACCGCGTTAAATTCACGCCCTTCTCTTTTGACATTTCTCCTGCACTGGTAAACTAAATCACTTTTTTTGTCCCAGGCTCACCTTGAGCCTGTTCTACCTTCCAACTGGAACCGTAACAACATGCGTACTAGCCAATACCTGCTCTCCACTCTCAAGGAGACACCTGCCGACGCCGAGGTGATCAGCCATCAGCTGATGCTACGCGCCGGGATGATCCGCAAGCTGGCCTCCGGGTTATATACCTGGCTGCCGACCGGCGTGCGCGTTCTGAAAAAAGTCGAAAACATCGTGCGTGAAGAGATGAACAACGCCGGTGCGATCGAGGTGTCGATGCCGGTGGTTCAGCCAGCCGATTTGTGGCAAGAGAGTGGTCGTTGGGAACAGTACGGTCCGGAACTGCTGCGTTTTGTTGACCGTGGCGAGCGTCCGTTCGTACTCGGCCCAACTCATGAAGAAGTTATCACTGACCTGATTCGTAACGAGCTTAGCTCTTACAAACAGCTGCCGCTGAACTTCTATCAGATCCAGACCAAGTTCCGCGACGAAGTGCGTCCGCGTTTCGGCGTCATGCGTTCCCGCGAATTCCTGATGAAAGATGCTTACTCTTTCCACACTTCTCAGGAATCCCTGCAGGAAACCTACGATGCAATGTATGCGGCCTACAGCAAAATCTTCAGCCGCATGGGGCTGGATTTCCGCGCCGTACAGGCCGACACCGGTTCTATCGGCGGCAGCGCCTCTCACGAATTCCAGGTGCTGGCGCAGAGCGGTGAAGACGATGTGGTCTTCTCCGATACCTCTGACTATGCAGCGAACATTGAACTGGCAGAAGCTATCGCGCCGAAAGAACCGCGCGCTGCTGCTACCCAGGAAATGACGCTGGTTGATACGCCTAACGCGAAAACCATCGCTGAACTGGTTGAACAGTTCAATCTGCCGATTGAGAAAACGGTTAAGACTCTGTTGGTTAAAGCGGTTGAAGGCAGTAGCTTCCCGCTGGTTGCGCTGCTGGTGCGTGGTGACCATGAGCTGAACGAAGTTAAAGCAGAAAAACTGCCACAGGTTGCCAGCCCGCTGACTTTCGCGACCGAAGAAGAAATTCGTGCCGTGGTTAAAGCCGGTCCGGGTTCACTGGGTCCGGTAAACATGCCGATTCCGGTGGTGATTGACCGTACCGTTGCGGCGATGAGTGATTTTGCTGCCGGTGCTAACATTGATGGCAAACACTACTTCGGTATCAACTGGGATCGCGATGTTGCTACCCCGGAAGTTGCTGATATTCGTAATGTAGTGGCTGGCGATCCAAGCCCGGATGGTCAGGGTACGCTGCTGATCAAACGTGGTATCGAAGTCGGTCACATCTTCCAGCTGGGTACCAAGTACTCCGAAGCACTGAAAGCCTCCGTACAGGGCGAAGATGGGCGTAACCAAATTCTAACTATGGGTTGCTACGGTATCGGGGTAACACGCGTAGTCGCTGCGGCAATTGAGCAGAACTACGACGAACGCGGCATCGTATGGCCTGACGCTATCGCGCCGTTCCAGGTCGCAATTCTGCCGATGAACATGCACAAATCCTTCCGCGTACAGGAGCTTGCTGAGAAACTGTACAGCGAACTGCGCGCGCAGGGCATCGAAGTGCTGCTGGATGACCGTAAAGAGCGTCCGGGCGTGATGTTTGCTGATATGGAACTGATCGGTATTCCGCACACTATTGTGCTTGGCGACCGTAACCTCGACAACGACGATATCGAATACAAATATCGTCGTAACGGCGAGAAACAGTTAATTAAGACTGGTGACATCGTCGAATATCTGGTGAAACAGATTAAAGGCTGATGCCAGAAAGGGTCCTGAATTTCAGGGCCCTTTTTTACATGGATTGTATAAAATGGATAAACCAAAGGCGTACTGCCGCCTGCTTCTCCCCTGCTTTCTTTTACTTTCGGCCTGTACCGTTGATATCAGCCAGCCAGACTCATCAGCCACAGCGGTAGATGTCGAGGCAAAAACATGGGCAGTCAAATTCCAGCATCAAAGCTCTTTCACCGAACGATCAATAAAAGAAATAACCGAACCTGATCTCAAACCCGGCGATTTGCTGTTCTCCTCAAGCCTTGGGGTAACCTCATTTGGTATCCGCGTCTTCAGCACTTCCTCTGTAAGTCACGTTGCAATCTATTTGGGTGAAAATAACGTTGCAGAAGCGACTGGAGATGGCGTCCAGATTGTTCCCCTTAAAAAAGCCATGAAGCACAGTGATAAGCTTTTCGTCTTACGAGTCCCGGATCTTACCCCGCAACAAGCCACAGAAATCACCGCTTTCGCCAATAAAATCAAAGACAGCGGTTACAACTATCGTGGCATTGTCGAGTTCATTCCGTTTATGGTGACCCGCCAGATGTGCTCACTGAATCCGTTCTCCGAGGATTTTCGCCAACAGTGCGTCAGCGGGCTGGCGAAAGCGCAGTTAAGCAGTGTGGGCGAAGGAGACAAAAAGTCGTGGTTTTGTTCGGAATTTGTCACTGATGCATTTGCCAAAGCTGGGCATCCGCTTACGCTGGCGCAATCGGGCTGGATTAGCCCTGCCGATCTGATGCATATGCGTACTGGCGATGT
The DNA here is from genome assembly GCF_005280595.1 of Escherichia sp. MR. Taxonomy (NCBI): domain Bacteria; kingdom Pseudomonadati; phylum Pseudomonadota; class Gammaproteobacteria; order Enterobacterales; family Enterobacteriaceae; genus Escherichia; species Escherichia sp. MR. The sequence goes on from NZ_SZVK01000075.1 coordinate 7,334, forward strand.
CTCTGCGTTTAAGCCAGAAACGCAGTTACAGTATGTTGGGCACCTGAAGCCAGGGATTTATATCAAGGCGGGTCGCTTTGTTGGGCTGACTCAGTGATGAAAGCCGGAGAATGCTCCGGCTTTCAATTACTGCCCCAAACTACTGCAATCCTGGTTTGGGTAAAATTTCCCTGCCGTATCGGGCGCTAATACTTTGGTCGGCGCACCGGTATCCGGGTTAGCCTCAAGCGTAAAGTGACCTTCTACAGACAGTAACACGGGTTTTTCACTGTTACCGCGAGCAGCCAGGTAGCCACGTTCCAGCTCTGCGTTATTCGCCACCATGAAACGTTTTCCAGTCGCGCAATCAGTAAAGGTCGCCGCATCAGCCATATAAAAATACATGCCACGCAGAGTCATCGGTGTCATGGGGAGGCTGGACTTTGCAGGTTCCAGCGTGTAGTTGAACTGCGACTCAATTGGATTACCTTCACGATCGAGCATCTCCAGCGCATCCCCTTTCGCCCGATAATATGACTTTTCACCTTTGCTGTCGGTTAATACCAGCTTGTCAGCGGTTCGCGCCCATGTACCGTAGGAAGCGAAGGAGGAAGGTTCTTCACGAGCACCGAGATAACGCTCATTCATCACCCAGGTTCCATCTTTTTCGAGGAACAGAGAGGTTTCGATTCCTTCGCAATCGGCACACGGCAGCACGCCGCGCCAACTTTGCGGCATCGGTTTCAGTTCGGCAGCCTGCGCCGGGGAAAGCGTATCGACTTCGGCCCGATTATTACATCCCATCAGTGTAAAGAGGCTGATTACAGCCATCGCTGTCACAATCGCTTTTTTCACCATCCATTCCTTCTTTTTATTCCCGACCGCTGCGCACTTTGCCACGCATCGCCTTCACGCTTGATTTTTGTGCTTTCGATGCCAACCTGCGCTCTTTCGATGCGCGGGTAGGTCGTGTCGGTCGCCGGGCTTTTTGTTCTGTTGTTAATTCTTTAATCACTGTCACCAGCCGGGCCAGCGCCGCTTCGCGGTTCAGCTCCTGGCTGCGGTATTCCTGTGCCTTAATGACTATCACCCCATCGCTGCTAATCAGATGATGGCTGGCGGCGAGCAGGCGCTCTTTGTAATACTCTGGCAGGCTGGACGCCCGAATGTCAAAACGCAGATGAATAGCCGTTGAGGTCTTATTAACATGCTGCCCGCCCGCGCCCTGCGCACGAATGGCGGTGATCTCAAGCTCACCATCGGGAATAGCAACATGTCGGGAAATCACAATCATGAAGGTTGTTGCCAGGCGGTTAAGTTCACTTCCAGATTATTCTTATCATCCGATAACCAGATCACGCCATCCTGAATTGTTGCCTACAGCGTCATGGTACGATCGGCAAAGGCGCTTACTTTCGCCAGTTGCTCGTCATCCAGATACCAGACGGAAAGATTGGCAAACTGCGCGCATTTGCTCTGATTTTGCTGCCACCAGATTTGCGCCGCCCGACTATTATATGCAAACAGCGCCACTTCTGCGGCCTGGGTGCAGGCTTTCTTAACCCGCCGCTCATCTGGCAGCCCCAGCTCAATCCACAAATCAATGCCTAGGTGATCGTTACGCAGCCACGCTTCCGGCTCATCATCGGCACACAAGCCACGGGTAAATTGCAGACGTTCATCGGCATATTTCAGCCACGCCAGCAGGCGCAGCATCATACGCTCCTGGGTTTCTGAAGGATGGCGCGCCAGCGTCAGAGAGGCATCGAGAAACTGGTTGCGGTCGAGATCGGCCACATTAACCGTCGCTTTATAAATTGTCGCTTTAAGCGCCATAAGAAAACTCCTTTCGAATCAGGAGGCCATTGTAACGGAATACGTGCAGTTGCGGCGCTGATATTACAGAAATGAGTGTGGTATAGTCACCTTGCGAAACAGAGTTTATCTTCGTAGGCTTAGACTTGCATCCACGGTTAAGTCAGAATGCTGACAGGAGGGCATGTGGAAAAATATTGTGAGTTAATACGCAAGCGGTACGCGGAAATCGCCAGCGGAGACTTAGGATACGTTCCGGACGCGCTGGGCTGCGTTTTGAAAGTGCTGAATGAAATGGCTGCCGACGACGCCCTTTCTGAGGCTGTCAGGGAAAAAGCAGCATACGCTGCGGCAAACTTACTGGTGAGCGATTATGTCAATGAATGATACGTATCAACCAATCAATTGTGATGATTACGATAATCTTGAGCTCGCCTGCCAGCATCATTTAATGCTGACACTTGAGATGAAAGATGGCGAAAAATTGCAGGGGAAGGCCAGCGATTTAGTCTCCCGCAAAAATGTGGAGTATCTGGTCGTCGAAGCCGCTGGCGAAACCCGCGAGCTACGTCTGGATAAAATTACCAGCTTTAGCCATCCGGAAATCGGTACGGTGGTGGTGAGCGAGTCCTGATTCACTTTTGCCGGATGCGACGTTTGATACGTCTTATCCGGCTTTCACTTAACTAAGCGTTTCTCTGCCAGACAAAACTTACGCCATTCTCATCTTCTGCCACACCGTCTTGCGTCACAAAAATCCCCGCCGCCGCAATCAGCGTTTCGCCATAAAACAGTAGAGGCGTGGTGTCACGTAGCCACGGCGGCACGCCCAGCTCCTGCCAGATTTTCTTTAGCTTGCGCCCGCCGTTGCGCCCGACAATATGCAGCAATCCTGGCGCTTTAAAACGCACGCTGACCGCTTCGTCTGCACGCGGAGGGCGAATATCTCCACCCGCAATAAGTTGCACACTTCCCAGACTTGCCGGTAATTCCAGCGGCTGTTGCCAAGCCTGCCACGGCACAACCGTTTCGCTTTGTCCGGCAACGGATTTAATCCACCACAATTGCGACTGATAGCGACGTATTTCAAACGCACCAAATCGCAAGCAAGGAGAAGCATCTTCCCGCGCCAGCGCCACTTCTTGCCAGATGCGCACCATCGCATCTCGGGAAGGCATCGGAGCATTCTGCCCTGCCAGCCAGCGGCGGATAATCGCCGCGCGACGGGCGTCGCTCATCGTCATCATTGGCGCAATCTGCAACGTCCCCTGCGGCGTTTGACAGTGCGCTAAATCATCCGCCAGCAGTTCATCTAACAGGCTCTCTTGTTCAGCGCAAAGTGCGGCGCTGCGAGCCGTTGCTTCGGTAAAATGCGGCCAACGCTGCTGCAATAACGGCACCACGCGCAGACGCAGGAAGTTACGATCGTATGAGTCGTCCTGATTACTTTCGTCTTCAATCCAGCGTAAATCATGCTCACGCGCCCACAGCTCCAGTTCTCCCCGCGTGCGAGCGAGCAACGGGCGGATAAGCCGCGTTCCGGCAAAATCGGAGACTTCCCCCATAGCCGAAAGCCCGGCAGGGCCGCTACCGCGTTTTAGCGCCAGCAGAAAGGTTTCACATTGATCGTCAAGATGCTGCGCGGTAACCAGCACTTCGCCAGGCAGAAGTGTACGGGCAAATGCCTGATAACGCGCCTGCCGCGCCTGGGCCTCAATGCCTAGCCCCTCTTGCGCAAGTTGTACGCGCTCGACCACCAGCGGCACCTGCCAATGCTGGCAGATGTTCTCGCAATGCGTAACCCAGGCATCGGCATTGGCACTTAAACCGTGATGCACATGGATAGCGCGTAGAGTGACGCCTGGATTTTCCGCCCGCCACTGCACCAACTGATGCAGCAGAACGGTGGAGTCAAGCCCGCCGCTAAAGGCCACCAGAATCTGGCGTGAGGTAAGAAGTTGTCTATTGAGCGTGAGTGTCATGATGGTGCGATTTTACAGTAGCAATGCCCGGCACGTTACCGGGCAAATGCGGCAATGACAAGCCTTACTGCTCATACAGTTCCAGCGGCAGCACGTCAGGATCGTTAAAGAAGGTGAACCGTTTTTGCGTGTATGGATCGACACGTATGGCTTCACACTTCACGTTATGGCTTTCAAGGTGCGCCACTGCCGCATCGATATCATCAACGCTAAACGCCAGATGCCGCAGGCCGCAGGCTTCCGGTCGGCTGGGGCGCTCCGGCGGGAACGGAAATGAGAAAAGTTCAATCACATATTGCCCGTTAAGCGCCAAATCCCCTTTCCACGAATCGCGCTCTTCACGATAGACTTCGCTTTGCAGCGTGAAGCCGAGAATATCGCAGTAGAAAGCTTTGCTCACCGCATAATCCGTCGCAATAATCGCAATATGGTGAACCTGTTTTAAACCCAACATAGAATCTCCTGCATTGATATGATACGCACGTGCATCGCGATATATTGATAATACGCATAAATTGCAGGAAAGATGAATCAGACATTTACACTGACTTTAAAACAACATCTCAAACGCCTGTAATAGCGGTTGAGATGCGGTTTGGTGAAGCGTTTTACGGGAGATTACTCTGCGCTATTCTTGCTAACACTCTCAGCAATGCGGCGCAAATATTCGTTATTCTTAAACGCTATCATAATTAATTCGAAAGTCATACGACAGCTTATAAGACCAATGACGGTATAAGCTAACCCTAAGAGAAAGTTTCCGCTAAATATGGAGAAGACACCGCCTATCAGTGTCAGCACCATAGCCAGCCAGTAAAAAAACACCAGTACACGCGGCAGGTAATGACTCTAACTTATTGATAGTGTTTTATGTTCAGATAATGCCCGATGACTTTGTCATGCAGCTCCACCGA
>NZ_SZVK01000076.1:0-11578 GCF_005280595.1 Escherichia sp. MR
CTGATAGAAACAGAAGCCACTGGAGCACCTCAAAAACACCATCATACACTAAATCAGTAAGTTGGCAGCATCACCGGGCGGTTGGTGGATACGTGAAGTGGGCCTGTTTGATGAGTCCGGGGCATTGATTGCCGTCGGCAACTGCCCGGAAAGCTATAAGCCGCAACTGGCTGAAGGCAGCGGGCGCACCCAGACCGTGCGCATGGTGCTGATAACCAGCAGCACGGACAATATCACCCTGAAAATCGACCCTGCTGTAGTGCTGGCAACCCGCAAGTATGTGGATGACAAGGCACTGGAGCTGAAGGTGTATGTGGATGACCAAATGGCAAAACACCTTGCCGCAGCGGACCCACATTCACAGTATGCGCCAAAATCCAGCCCGACATTTACTGGAACCCCCAAAGCGCCAACGCCAGCGGAGGGGAATAACACCACGCAGATTGCGACCACCGCGTTTGTTCAGGCGGCACTGCTGGCCCTTATTAATGGTGCGCCAGCCACACTGGATACGCTGAAAGAAATTGCCGCTGCCATTAATAATGACCCGAAATTCAGTACCACCATTAACAATGCGCTGGCACTGAAAGCGCCGCTGTCAAGTCCGGCACTCACCGGAACGCCAACAGCCCCCACTGCCGCACAGTCGGTTAACAATACACAGATTGCCACCACGGCTTTTGTGAAATCGGCAATTGCGACAATGGTGGGTTCTGCCCCTGCGGCACTGGATACACTGAACGAACTGGCGGCGGCACTGGGGAATGACCCGAATTTTGCCACGACAATGCTTAATGCGCTGTCAGGTAAACAACCGCTGGACAATACGCTGACTAATTTGAGTGGAAAGGATGTTGCTGGTCTTCTCGCATTCCTGGGTTTGAAAACCGCCGCACAACGAGACGTTGGGACTGGCACAAATCAAATTCCTGACATGAACGCTTTTAGCTCTGGCTCTGGCTGGCAGAAATTACCTGGAGGCAGGATTCTGCAGTGGCGGGGAATAGCCAATGGCCCTGGGGATATTACAAGCCCGCTACCCATTCCATTTCCAAATCGCGCAATAGGATGGGCAATTACGTCCGATTATGTACCAGGGTCAGGCGGAGTTGGCACAATAGCGGGGACGTGTACTGCAACGAATATCATTTCACGAAATACAAATGTGAGCACTGGTGGTAGCGCTATCGTAGTGGGGGAATAGGTATGAGAACGTATCGCTATGACGCAATAACAAACGCATTTTATCCGTATGAGCTACAGAATGAGTATGAACAAGCAGGGATGTGGCCGGAGTCGGGCCATGATGTGAATGAAGATATTTTTCAGCAATTCATCAACCCTCCCGCAGGTAAGGTGCGTGTTGCCGGGAATGACGGAATGCCAGCATGGGGGGATATTCCGCCACCGGCTCATGATGAACTCGTTGCGGTAGCAGATGTGAAAAAAGCAGCACTATTGGCAGAAGCGTCAGTCGTTATCGCCCCGCTGGCTGATGCACAGGCGGGCGGTTATATCGATGACGCTGACGTGCCGCGACTGGCAGCATGGCAGAAATATCGCTATGCACTGACGAAAGTGGATACATCAACTGCGCCGGATATCACCTGGCCGCTGCAACCAGTGTAGAAATCTTTAGTGTAAATCGTCAAAGATGCTGGCGACTTGATGATTGATGACGGTATCAGTGATGATAATTTACAGGTTGTACGGGAATAATACATGACAATTTGAATGGGGTATAATAGATAAATAATACATCATCATACCCCATTTTAGTTATTATCTATTGGCAAAAATATTCTTAATACCTTTATATTTGCCTACCGCCTAATAAAATGTGTGAGGTGTATTTGTTGGTTTTCAATAACCTTGCTACAATTATGCAGGTGGTTACAATAAGGAAAACAAATGAAGGGGTTATGATGAGGTTATATATGAGTGGATTTTCGCATAGGTTATTAATGTTCACGTATGCCTCTATTCTGTAAAAAATAAACGACGAGATTATATAGATGGGAAAGGTGTAAGTACCGACAAAGGATGTGGCTCGTATAAATAAATTATTTTTCGTTGATAAAAATGTATAAGCATATATAAGCGATATGCTTCCGGCGAAGCCAATGAAGTAGCGAAATATAATAATGAATGATTGATGCCAGAAATCAACATTCTCATATGTCATTTTAGATATGTAAATATAATACTCTCTATTCCATAGGAGAAGCATACCAATCCATGTTAATACGGCTAACACACCAATTTTGTGCCTATTTCTAGAGGCAAAATCTAAAATGCGATGGGCGGATATACCAGCGATAAAATAAGGGGCCATAAATTTAATTTTGTCCATATTCCAATCATCTCCATATGCAAGGGATATACTAAATATCAGTAAATAAAGCACCACAGAATATTGTTTGCTTATTGAGTGACAAATAGTATAAACAATAGATACTGCAAAGAGTGCAGAAAGGAACCAGAAGGCGTAGATGGCTCCATATCTAATATTTATTAAATTTATATCTCTTCCCACAAAAATGGATTCAGCAATGAACCATGCAATGGATGGGATTATTAACTGCATGAATTTTCTTTTGATAATTGATGATGCTTTTCTCTTGAGAGAAAAATAGAAAAGATAGCCGCTAAGCAGCATAAAAAATGGCATGTGGAAGCTGTAAATGGTAATAAATAATGGGTTGTCAAAAAAATTTAAACTATCTTTTTTTACAAACTGAATTGAATGGCCCCACACGACAAAAATTATAGCTAATCCTTTCATTGAGTCTATAATGGAATTTCGAGTGCTGGGTGTCTCTGTTATAATAAGATGTGGTTCGTTTTTCATTTAATTTGTCAACTTTAGATTGAGTGGTATAAGAATTGCAACTAAACACTCGTGAGCTAATATTTACATATATTATCAATGATCATTAATTCAATCAATTAGGAATTGCTTTATTGTATGTAACAGATTCTCATTTTGGGGTAGATGCTACTATTGCTGTCATCACACCATAAATTAAGTCCATTAATATTAGATATCTTGGGTTGTTCCGGGAAGTACACGGCCACTATCAGTAAATGTGTGGTAAGAGCTTCACCAGTCGAACGTTTTTGAAAATACAGAGATAATGGCTAACAGGCATCATCCCCGGTTTTTATTTAGGGGGATGCTCATGCTTATTGGCTATGTACGTGTATCAACAAATGACCAGCACACTGATTTGCAACGCAATGCGCTGAACTGCACGGGATGTGCGTGGATTTTTGAGGATAAAATCAGTGGCACTAAGTCCGACAGGCCGGGACTGGCTGCAGCTCGTGTTAAAGGCAGAGTAGGTGGACGCCGTCCTAAGTTGACCAGCGAACAGTGGGCACAGATTGGGCGTTTACTCAAGGCCGGAGAATCAAGACAGCGTATTGCACTGATTTTTGATGTAGGCGTTTCTACCATTTATCGAAAATTTCCGGCAAATAAGAGCAATGAATCTCCCTGAATCAGCTTTATTTTGATTATCCCTGAAAGCAGACAAATACCGTCATTTTGTGTGAATAACGGTACAACTGCGCTTAGCTGTTTGTCAGGCACAATAACTTCAACATAGGGCGAAGCCTAATCCAATCAGGAGGTTCGCCACTATGGCTCAGGATTACCACCACGGGGTGCGCGTAGTTGAAGTCAACGAAGGCACCCGATCCATTACCACGGTGAGCACCGCCATCGTGGGTATGGTCTGCACGGGCGATGATGCCGATGCAAAAATGTTTCCTCTTAATAAACCCGTGCTGATCACTGATGTGCTGACTGCCAGCGGTAAAGCGGGTGAGTCCGGTACGCTGGCCCGTTCGCTGGATGCCATCGCTGACCAGGCAAAACCCGTGACCGTTGTTGTGCGTGTGCCGCAGGGTGAAACGGAAGAAGAAACCACGACCAATATCATCGGAGCAGTGACCGCTGAAGGTAAAAAAACAGGCATGAAAGCCCTGTTATCTGCCCAGTCACAGCTCGGCGTTAAACCGCGCATTCTCGGCGTGCCAGGTCACGACACGAAGGCGGTAGCTACTGAGTTGCTGAGCGTGGCGCAAAGCCTGCGTGGGTTTGCTTACCTGTCAGCGTATGGCTGCAAGACGGTGCAGGAGGCGATCACTTACCGTGAAAACTTCAGCCAGCGCGAAGGAATGCTGATCTGGCCCGACTTTACTGGCTGGGACACGGTGCTGAATGCCGAAGCAACGGCATATGCCACCGCCCGTGCGCTTGGTCTGCGTGCCAAAATTGATGAGCAGACCGGGTGGCACAAAAGCCTGTCCAACGTGGGCGTGAACGGTGTCACCGGAATTTCTGCAGATGTGTTCTGGGATCTGCAGGACCCGGCAACCGATGCAGGTCTGCTGAACCAGAACGACGTCACCACGCTTGTGCGTAAATACGGTTTCCGCTTCTGGGGTTCCCGCTGCCTGAGTGATGACTCGCTCTTTGCCTTCGAAAATTACACCCGCACGGCGCAGGTGCTGACGGACACGATGGCAGAAGCACACATGTGGGCGGTGGACAAACCGCTGAACCCGTCGCTGGCCCGCGACATTATCGAAGGTATCCGCGCCAAAATGCGCAGCCTGGTCAGTCAGGGCTATCTCATTGGTGGTGATTGCTGGCTGGACGAGTCGGTGAACGACAAAGACACGCTTAAAGCCGGAAAACTCACCATCGACTACGACTACACGCCAGTGCCGCCACTTGAAAATCTGATGCTGCGCCAGCGCATCACCGATCAGTACCTGGTGAATTTCGCCAGCCAGGTCAGCGCGTAAGGGGACAACATGGCTTTACCACGCAAATTAAAACATCTGAACCTGTTTAACGACGGGAACAACTGGCAGGGAATCGTTGAGTCGCTGACGCTGCCGAAATTCACCCGCAAATATGAGAAGTATCGCGGCGGCGGTATGCCGGGGGCGGTGGATGTGGATCTGGGACTGGATGACAGTGCACTGGATACAGAATTTTCCATTGGTGGTACCGAACTGCTGCTGTTTAAGCAGATGGGCAAATCCACGGTGGATGGCATCCAGTTGCGCTTTACCGGCTCTATCCAGCGTGACGATACCGGGGAAGTGCAGGCCGTGGAGCTTGTGGTGCGTGGACGTCACAGAGAAGTGGATTCCGGCGAGTGGAAGACGGGCGAAAGCAACACCACCAAAGTGACCAGTACCAACAGCTACGCGAAGCTGACCATCAATGGTGAGGTGCTCTATGAAGTGGACCTTATCAACATGGTGGAAATTGTGGACGGTGTGGACCTGATGGAAGCGCACCGCAACGCCCTCGGCCTCTGATGTATCTGAACGGCGCGGGATACCGCGCCAGAACCCAATTTACAGGACAACAAAATGAGCGATAAGCAGACTGAAAAGACCATTCAACTGGATACCCCTATCAAGCGCGGTAAAACGGAAATCACCGAAATTGTGCTGCGTAAGCCGCAGTCCGGTGCGCTGCGCGGCACGCGCCTGCAGGCCATTATGGATATGGATGTGAACGCGATGATGACCGTGATCCCCCGCATTTCCAGTCCGGTACTGACTGCACAGGAAATCGCAGAGATGGACCCGGCAGATCTCACCGCTATGTCGGTTGAGGTTGTCACTTTTTTGTTGAAGAAGTCGGTGCTTGCCGGTTTACCGACAGCCTGACGGTTGACGATCTGGTGGCAGACATCGCCACCATTTTTCACTGGCCGCCATCCGTTACTGACGTTATGCCGCTGACCGAAGTGCTGGAATGGCGGTATAAAGCGATTCAGAGAAGCGGGGCCAACGATGAGTGATAACAACCTGCGGCTGCAGGTCATTCTTAATGCGGTTGACAAACTCACCCGCCCATTCCGTGTTGCACAGGCCAGTTCGAAAGAGCTGGCTGGCGCAATCAGAAACTCCCGTGACGCATTAAAGCAACTCAATCAGGCGGGTAATAGCCTGGAAAAATTTCGCAAGCTGCAGGCTGATAACAAGAAGTTAGGCGACAGGCTGAACTATGCCAGACAGAAGGCTAATTTGCTTAGCTCTGAGCTGGAGGCGATGGAACAACCATCACAACGGCACCTTGTGGCTTTAGGTCGGCAAACGCTGGCAGTCCAACGCCTGGAAGAACAGCAAAAATATTTGCAGAAGCAAACGGCGCTTGTGCGTGCAGAACTGTACCGGGCGGGAATTTCTGCGAAAGATGATGCGGGAGCAACTGCCCGTTTAGCCCGTGAAACATCACGTTATAACCAGGAATTGTCGAAACAGGAGGCGCGGCTGAAGCGACTGGGTGAAGCTCAGCGCAGGATGAATGCGGCGCGTGCCAGTTATGCCCGTTCGCTGGAGGTGCGCGATCGTATTGCAGGAGCCGGAGCCACTACCACGGCTGCAGGGCTGGCAATGGGGACGCCAGTGATGGCGGCAGTAAAAAGCTATACCAGCATGGAAGATGCCATGAAAGGTGTGGCAAAGCAGGTCAATGGTCTGCGTGACGATAATGGAAACCGTACTGCACGTTTTTATGAAATGCAGGATGCCATCAAGGCTGCCAGCGAACAGTTGCCGATGGAAAACGGTGCGGTGGACTTCGCTGCACTGGTTGAAGGTGGTGCGCGCATGAACGTCGCAAACCCTGACGACAGCTGGGAAGACCAGAAACGTGACCTGCTGGCCTTCGCCAGTACGGCAGCAAAGGCGGCAACAGCCTTTGAGCTGCCAGCGGATGAACTGTCAGAAAGCCTGGGGAAAATCGCCCAGCTCTACAAAATACCTACCCGCAATATTGAACAGCTCGGTGATGCGCTGAACTATCTGGATGATAACGCCATGTCGAAAGGGGCAGACATCATTGATGTCATGCAACGCCTGGGCGGTGTGGCTGATCGTCTGGATTATCGTAAAGCGGCGGCGCTGGGTTCCACCTTCCTGACACTGGGTGCTGCGCCGGAGGTTGCAGCCAGTGCAGCAAACGCGATGGTGCGTGAATTGTCCATTGCCACCATGCAAAGCAAGAGTTTCTTTGAAGGGATGAATCTGCTGAAACTCAATCCTGAAGTGATTGAAAAGCAGATGACGAAGGATGCGATGGGAACTATCCAGCGTGTGCTGGAGAAGGTGAACGCACTGCCGCAGGACAAGCGTCTGTCTGCCATGACCATGTTGTTTGGTAAAGAGTTTGGCGATGACGCGGCGAAACTGGCAAACAACCTGCCGGAACTACAGCGCCAGCTAAAACTGACAGCGGGCAATGATGCGCTCGGTTCCATGCAGAAAGAATCCGACATCAACAAGGACTCACTTTCTGCTCAGTGGTTGCTGGTTAAAACCGGAGCGCAGAATACCTTCAGCAGCCTGGGCGAAACGCTGCGCCAGCCGCTGATGGATATTCTGTACACGGTGAAAAGCGTTACGGGAGCGTTGCGTCGCTGGGTGGAAGCTAACCCGGAACTGACGGGCACACTGATGAAAGTAGCCGCTATTGTGGCTGCGGTTACCGTAGGCCTCGGCACCTTGGCTGTGGCGCTGGCTGCAGTGCTGGGGCCGCTGGCAGTCATCCGTCTGGGATTCTCTGTGCTGGGCATCAAAACGTTACCTTCCGTTACGGCAGCAGTAACACGAACCAGCAGCGCGTTGTCCTGGCTGGCTGGCGCTCCACTGGCAGTGCTGCGACGCGGGCTTGTTTCATCGGGTAACGCAGCGGGTTTACTTACTGCGCCGTTGTCGTCTTTGCGCCGTACGGCATCACTGACGGGAAATGTCCTGAAAACTGTAGCAGGTGCGCCGGTTGCACTTTTGCGGTCTGGATTATCCGGTTTACGTGCTGTTGCTGTGATGTTTATGAATCCTCTGGCGGTACTGCGCGGTGGACTGGCCGCCGCAGGCACGGTGCTGCGAGTACTGGCATCTGGTCCACTGGCGATGCTGCGCGTTGCCCTGTATGCCGTATCTGGTCTGTTAGGTGCTCTGCTCAGTCCGATAGGTCTTGTGGTTACTGCACTGGCGGGCGTGGCGCTGGTTGTCTGGAAATACTGGCAACCCATCACCGCATTTCTTGGTGGCGTGGTGGAAGGATTCAAAGCGGCGGCAGGTCCCGTCAGTGCAGCATTCGAACCACTTAAGCCTGTGTTTCAGTGGATTGGCGACAAAGTGCAGGCGTTGTGGGGCTGGTTTACTGATCTGCTGACGCCCGTTAAGTCGACCTCTGCCGAACTGCAGAGCGCAGCGGCAATGGGGCGACGATTCGGGGAGGCGCTGGCGGAAGGGCTGAATATGGTCATGCATCCGCTGGACTCCCTGAAATCCGGCGTTTCCTGGTTACTGGAGAAACTCGGCATTGTCAGTAAAGAGGCTGCAAAGGCGAAACTGCCGCAAAGTGTGACGCGTCAGCAACCTGCGACGGTGAATGCAGACGGTAAAGTGATGATGCCATCGGGTGGTTTTCCGTCATGGGGATATGGATTTGCGGGGATGTATGACAGCGGCGGCTATATCCCGCGCGGGCAGTTCGGCATTGTCGGTGAAAACGGGCCTGAAATTGTTAACGGTCCGGCAAACGTGACCAGCCGGAGAAATACAGCTGCACTGGCTACCGTTGTTGCCGGAATGATGGGCGTTGCTGCCGCGCCAGCAGAGCTTCCACCGTTGCACCCTTTGGCACTTCCCGCGAAAGGTGGAGAAGCAATTGTGAGTCGCGCAGCCACTGTGCCGCCTGTTTACAGGATTGAGGCACCGACGCAGATCATCATCCAGATGCAGCCAGGACAAAGTGCGCAGGATATTGCGCGGGAGGTGGCACGCCAGCTTGATGAACGTGAACGCAGGCTGAAGGCAAAAGCCAGGAGTAACTACAGCGATCAGGGGGGATACGACGCATGATGATGGTGCTGGGATTGTACGTGTTTATGCTGCGCACCGTGCCGTATCAGGAGCTGCAGTATCAACGCAGCTGGCGACATGCGGCAAACAGCCGGGTAAACCGACGCCCGTCAACGCAGTTTCTGGGACCGGACAACGACACGCTGACGCTTTCAGGTGTTCTTATGCCGGAGGTAACGGGCGGCAGGCTGTCGTTGCTGGCTCTGGAGCAGATGGCAGAACAGGGAAAAGCATGGCCCCTGATTGAAGGCAGCGGCACGATTTACGGCATGTATGTGATTGAGGGACTGAATCAGACTAAAACGGAGTTTTTCCGCGACGGTATGCCGCGCCGGATTGAGTTCACCCTGTCGCTCAAACGGGTGGATGAATCCCTGTCCGATATGTTCGGTGATCTCAGTACGCAACTGAATAATCTGCAGGACACGGCAACATCTGCCTTAAGTGATATCAGTAAAACGGTGGGAGGGCTGCAGTCGTGAATTTCAGCTCTGAACTGCTTAACAAAGGCAACAAAACTCCCGCATTCAGCATCAGTATTGAGGGCAGGGATATCACTACTGTGCTGGATAACCGTCTGATGAGTCTGACGCTGACGGACAATCGGGGCTTTGAAGCGGACCAGCTTGATCTGGAGCTGGACGACGCCGACGGAAAAATCGTGCTGCCGCGCCGTGGTGCGGTCATTACGCTGGCGCTGGGCTGGAAGGGGCAGCCGCTTTTCCCGAAAGGGGCATTCACGGTGGACGAGATTGAACACACTGGCGCACCGGACCGCCTGACTATCCGGGCGCGAAGTGCTGATTTTCGTGAAACGCTGAATACCCGCCGTGAAAAGTCGTGGCACAAGACCACCGTTGGGGAAGTGGTGAAGGAAATAGCCGCACGGCACAAGCTGAAGATGGCACTGGGTAAAGACCTGTCGGATAAGCCCGTGGAACATATAGACCAGACCAATGAGAGTGACGGCAGTTTTCTGATGCGGCTGGCGCGCCAGTACGGTGCTATTGCGTCGGTGAAAAATGGCAATCTGTTATTCATCCGGCAGGGACAGGGTAAAAGCGCCAGCGGTAAACCACTGCCGGTGATCACTATCACACGCAAGGACGGCGACAGTCACCGCTTTACCCTGGCAGATCGCGGAGCCTACACGGGCGTAATTGCCAGCTGGTTGCATACCCGCGAACCCGCGAAGAAAGAAAGCACCACGGTGAAGCGTAAGTGCAGGACTAAGAAGCAGAAGAAAGAGCCGGAAGCGAAGCAGGGCGATTACCTGGTGGGTACAGATGAAAACGTGCTGGTACTTAATCGCACCTATGCCAACCGGAGCAACGCCGAACGGGCGGCGAAAATGCAGTGGGAACGCCTGCAACGTGGCGTTGCGTCATTCTCGCTACAACTGGCGGAAGGTCGGGCAGATCTCTACACGGAAATGCCTGTGAAGGTCAGCGGCTTTAAACAGCCGATAGATGATGCGGAATGGACCATTACGACTCTGACACATACCGTCAGCCCGGATAATGGTTTTACGACCAGTCTTGAGCTTGAAGTGAAGGTTGATGATCTCGAAATGGAATGATTCTTTACAATGGAGAACTTTTAAGTTTGAAAAATGGAATAATGCGATATCATTATTGTGAATTTAGCACAAATGGGGAGAGCTCGAAAAATGATGATTTGCCCACTGTGTGGAAGTGCCGCCCATACTCGCAGCAGTTTTCAGGTATCTTCATTGACCAAAGAGCGTTACAACCAGTGCCAGAACATTAACTGCAGCCATACTTTTGTTACCCATGAAACTTTTGTTCGTTCGATTGCAACGCCAAAAGAGTCAAATCCGGTTCAGCCGCATCCTCATAAATTTAAACAGGTGGGTTTGCCGATTTAAATGGCGACATAACTACATGATTTAAAACTATACTTTTCTATCAGTTGAGGTTAAATTAACAATGCCTGACGTTAGCGGGGATTTATCCCCACTCCGTAGATATGTAGTTTGTCGCTTTGCGACTGCGGACCGATTACCTGATTGCCATGTAATCGGACGCCGACTTGTTAAGCTTTCTGGGCTAACTGGTTGTTATTTTTTATTTAGTTAGGGCCATGCGCTTGCGCTAAGAGACGTCAGGTATCTATGGAGGAACAAGTTATGGATACAAACGAACTTGGCTTAGTTAAGGCGCGTGTTGAACTGATCACCGCTATGCTCAAATGCGCAACCGCGTTTGTTGGCTTAGTTGGTGCGGTTTACGCCGTTCTTAACATGGCCTTCAACTACAACAATTTAACTCATGACAATAGAAGTTCAAAGGTGGGAAGATAAATTTGAGATTAAGCCCGGGGTTTGGGTTTATGTCCCAAGCGTTGAGGCACGTAAAGTCGGAGGGAAGATACTTCAGGCTGTCAGAAACAAGTGGATTCCGCCACTCTATTTTTACCATCTAAGAACTGGTGGGCATCTTAAAGCTGCCAGATTACACTTAAAAAGTGATTTTTTTGCCGTTGTTGATATTAAACAATTTTTTCAGTCAACGAGCCGTAGTCGTATCACCCGTGATCTAAAGAGCTACTTCACCTATTCTCAAGCGCGGGAAATCTCGGTGATGCTGCCAACTTACTGATTTAGTGTATGATGGTGTTTTTGAGGTGCTCCAGTGGCTTCTGTTTCTATCAG
>NZ_SZVK01000077.1:0-11054 GCF_005280595.1 Escherichia sp. MR
GAAAGCGTGCGTATTGCCTGAAAACACAACCCGCTACGGGGGAGACTTACCCGAAATCTGATTTATTCAACAAAGCCCCGAGCGAGCATTAAGACATCCGGGTTGACCTTTACACCACTACGCGATAAGGCATCCAGGTTGACGGCAAATCTGACATCATTATTGTTGATAATCAGACAAAAGGCGCTGCCAATAATGCACTCTGCATTTTGTTCGGCAATTAATAATAACGCCTTAGACGGATATTGTTTGATTAATTCTATCTGGAATGTCGGTGATTCGTTGCCAAAATAAAAACCATTGCAGTCTGAAATCAGTGCTTCTTGTTTGCTGTGAATGATGACGGGCAGATAAGGTAAAGAAGTCGCGCCATTATCTTGTAGGGCGGTACTAAAACGTGAAGATGAAAAAATACATAGCTTTGGCGGGCCAGATAACGCTGGCCAACGAGTGTAGCTGACAATACCGGAAACCATCAGACGCACATTTTTCGCGGCGTTAGTGGTTTCCTGAGCGAGTAATGGTGCACTCGCCAGGAGGGGCATCAGCAGTAAAAATAACCGGTGGGAAAAACGCATTCAGGGATCCTCACCACCGTCACTCGAAATGCATTGATAATTTTTTCAGAATGCTCATTAAAATATCATTCTTTTATGCGGGCGTCATCACGATGAGAATTAAAGTTTGAATGAGTTAAATCTTATGATTAATTTATTGAGGCGCTCCAGTTAATTCAATCGCATCGTGCTGGCATTTTCATCTGCCCCTTTTTGCCATGCTTCATGTAGTTGGTTGGCATTTTCAACATTGTTGCAGCTGGCAGGGAAACTTTTACCGGAAAGCCCTCTGGCATAAGTAAAATCGATTTGGCAGGTTTTCTTTTGTCCTTCGGCATATCCTTTAAGGTATACCCCCCGATCAGCCTGTGAATCGCTAAATGTATCGCGATCTTTTATGGCAATGCCAGATATAGCATCTTCCATACCAACATCATACCAGTCGGTGCTGGTTAAGTTTGGCGCGTGAGTATAAGGATCAATCTGGCAACCACTAACCACCAAAGCCAATAAGGAACCGATAAATTTTTTCATCATTTTCTCTCCTTTTTTCAAAGCATAGCGGATTGTTTTTAATAATGGTGTAAATTTATTTATACGAATTTTGTGGCTTGTAGCTTATTAAAATTGCATGTGTAAAGTAATATTTACGTAATTTGGATTGAGATCTTTACTGGCTGTGTTATCGTTACGTCATCCTCATTGAGGATCAACTATCGCAAACGAGCATAAACAGGATCGCCATCATGCAAAAAGACGCGCTGAATAACGTACACATTACCGACGAACAGGTTCTGATGACCCCGGAACAGTTGAAGGCCGCTTTTCCATTAAGCCAGCAACAAGAAGCCCAGATTGCTGATTCGCGTAAAACTATTTCAGATATTATCGCCGGGCGCGATCCTCGTCTGTTGGTGGTGTGTGGTCCTTGTTCCATTCATGATCCTGAAACCGCTCTGGAATACGCTCGTCGATTTAAGGCCCTTGCCGCAGAGGTCAGCGATAGCCTCTATCTGGTGATGCGCGTCTATTTTGAAAAACCCCGTACGACTGTCGGCTGGAAAGGGTTAATTAACGATCCTCATATGGATGGCTCTTTTGACGTCGAAGCCGGCCTGCAAATCGCGCGTAAATTGCTGCTTGAACTGGTGAGCATGGGGCTTCCGCTGGCGACGGAAGCGTTAGATCCAAATAGCCCGCAATACCTGGGCGATTTGTTTAGCTGGTCGGCAATTGGTGCTCGTACCACGGAATCGCAAACGCACCGTGAAATGGCATCCGGGCTGTCTATGCCGGTTGGTTTTAAAAACGGCACCGATGGCAGTCTGGCAACGGCAATTAACGCCATGCGCGCTGCTGCCCAGCCACACCGTTTTGTTGGTATTAACCAGGCAGGGCAGGTTGCGTTGCTACAAACTCAGGGGAATCCGGACGGACATGTGATCCTGCGTGGCGGTAAAGCGCCGAACTACAGCCCTGCAGATGTCGCGCAATGTGAAAAAGAGATGGAACAGGCGGGACTGCGTCCGTCTCTGATGGTAGATTGCAGTCACGGTAATTCCAATAAAGATTATCGCCGTCAGCCTGCGGTGGCAGAGTCCGTGGTTGCCCAGATTAAAGACGGTAATCGCTCAATTATTGGTCTGATGATCGAAAGTAACATCCACGAAGGCAATCAGTCTTCCGAGCAACCGCGCAGCGAAATGAAATACGGTGTATCCGTAACCGATGCCTGCATCAGTTGGGAAATGACCGATGCCTTGCTGCGTGAGATTCATCAGGATCTGAACGGGCAGCTGACGGCACGCGTGGCTTAAGAGGTTTATTATGGTTGCTGAGTTGACCGCGTTACGCGATCAAATTGATGAAGTCGATAAAGAGCTGCTGAATTTATTAGCGAAGCGTCTGGAACTGGTCGCCGAAGTCGGTGAGGTGAAAAGCCGCTTTGGACTGCCTATTTATGTCCCGGAGCGTGAGGCATCTATGCTGGCCTCGCGTCGCGCTGAGGCGGAAGCCCTGGGTGTACCGCCAGATCTTATTGAGGATATCCTGCGTCGGGTGATGCGGGAGTCCTACTCCAGCGAGAATGATAAAGGTTTTAAAACGCTTTGCCCTACGTTGCGCCCAGTGGTTATCGTCGGTGGTGGCGGTCAGATGGGGCGCTTGTTCGAGAAGATGCTGACCCTATCAGGTTATCAGGTGCGGATTCTGGAGCAACATGACTGGGAACGTGCAGCTGATATTGTTGCCGATGCCGGAATGGTGATTGTCAGTGTGCCGATTCATGTGACCGAACAGGTTATCGCCAAATTACCGCCTTTACCGCAGGATTGTATTCTGGTCGATCTGGCATCGGTGAAAAATGGACCGTTACAGGCCATGCTGGCGGCACATGATGGTCCGGTGTTGGGACTTCACCCGATGTTTGGCCCGGACAGCGGCAGTCTGGCGAAGCAGGTGGTGGTCTGGTGTGATGGACGCAAGCCAGAAGCATATCAATGGTTTCTGGAGCAAATTCAGGTTTGGGGCGCGCGGCTGCATCGGATTAGCGCCGTCGAGCACGATCAGAATATGGCGTTTATTCAGGCACTGCGCCACTTTGCCACTTTTGCTTATGGTTTGCATCTGGCAGAAGAAAATGTTCAGCTTGAGCAACTTCTGGCGCTCTCTTCGCCCATTTACCGCCTTGAGCTGGCGATGGTCGGGCGACTGTTTGCTCAGGATCCGCAGCTTTATGCCGACATCATTATGTCGTCAGAACGTAATCTGGCGTTGATCAAGCGTTACTATAAGCGTTTTGGCGAGGCAATTGAGCTGCTGGAGAAGGGGGACAAGCAGGCGTTTATCGACAGTTTCCGCAAGGTGGAAAACTGGTTTGGCGATTATGCGCAACGCTTCCAGAGTGAAAGCCGCGTGTTATTGCGTCAGGCGAACGACAGTCGCCAGTAGTCATCTTGTGCCGGGGAGGCATCACCCGGCACGATTTCATCACGCCGGGTCAACAGGCACTACATTCTCACTTGGGTAACAGCCTAATACCTTCATCGAACGGGTAATTTCACCTAACTCTTTCAATGCTTTTTGCATTTCCGCTGATTCAAGATTGGCCTGAATATCCAGATAAAACATCTCTTCCCACGGATTACCGTGAATCGGGCGTGATTCCAGACGGGTCATAATCAGATTATGGTTACGCAGTACCAGCAATGCTTCTACCAGTGCACCAGCTTGTTGTCCGGTCGCCATTAATAATGTGGTTTTTGCCGGAACCTGGTCAGACACGTTAATCGCTTTACGTGCCAGCACCACAAATCGGGTGAAGTTTTGTCGCTGATTTGCCTCAATACGTTCCAGTACCTGTAAACCGTACAAAGTGCCGCCTGCCTCGCTCCCCAGTGCAGCAACATGCGGTGATTTTGCCTGTGCAACCTTTTCCATCGCCGCAGACGTACTTTCGGTATATTCAATCTTCCAGTGCGGGTAACGATTAAGAAATTTACTGCATTGCTGGAACGGCTGTGGATGGCTGTAGACTGTGGTGATGGTTGATAAATCTGTAGTACCAGAAACCAGCAGGCAGTGATCGATGGTCAGCGTCATCTCGCCAACAATCGATAAGCTGGTATGTTGTAGTAGATCGTAAACGTCGTTTATGGCACCTGAACTGGTATTCTCAATCGGTACTACCGCATAGTCGGCCTGACCGGTTTCCACCTGATTAAAAATATCAGCAAATTTTGCGCAACCGCTTTCAATAAATTGTTCGAAATGGCGGGCAGCGTACTGACGTGCGGCAAGGTGTGAATAGGAACCTTTAGGGCCGAGAAAAGCAATACGTGCTGAATGTGGATTAATTTTATTGAGATGCTGCTGGAGCAGTGCCTGCTGAGTTAATACGGAATCTTCAATGATGAGCTGGAACAGGCGAGTAATGTAATGGGCGTCCAGATGGTGCGTTTTACCGAGCGTAATTAATCTTTCCAGTAAATCGCGTTCACGATCAATATCACGCACGGGGCGATGAGAGAGCAGTTTGGCTTTTCCCACCTCGACAGCCAGTTCACGCCGCTCTGCCAGTAACGCCAGTAATTTTTCATCCAGCGCGCTGATTTTCTCGCGCAGCGCCAGTAATGGGTTTTCCGATGTCATAGTGTTGCCTTTTTTGTTATCAATAAAAAAGGCCCCCCGGTTTGGGAGGCCTTATTGTTCGTCTTCGCATTCTGTTTCACACGACGAAACGCCTCCCATTCAGGGGAAGGTAAAAAAGAATGCGAAGAAGAACGGCGTGTGTTTCATGTTTGTTTCCTTAAGCGACTTAAGTACAGTACCTGTACTGTTTTCACGCTGTCAACAAAAAACGCGCCCGAAGGCGCGTTGGCGATACACTCAATATAAAGGACTACTCTTCTTCAACTTCTTCGACGAAGTTGGCGTCTTTCACCGATGTTGCGGCACGACGTGCTTCGCCTTTGTGCTGCAGTTTATTGAGCTGCCGTTCCAGCTTGTTGATCAATTCGTTAATTGCGGTGTACATATCTTCATGTTTACCACTGGCAACCAGAACGCCGTTAGGTGTATTGATTGTGGCGTCAGCAACGAACCCTTGTGGCTCTTTGGACAAAATGATATGTGGATTAATCAGATGTGTTTGCCATTTTTCCAGTTTGGCGAGACGGTCTGCGACATGTTGGCGGATGGCCGGAGTAATTTCCATTTGTTTGCTGGTAATGTTCATTGTCATAAATTTTACCTCTTGTCTTCCCGTCTTGGTGAATTCAGCATACCGTTCCTGATGTCAAAATGTGTGATGGAAATCTCATAATTTTGTCACTTTTTGTCAATGAGGCTTTTTTGTGAGAAATCGCAGGAAGAGGTGTTTTTTTACTTGAGGAATATCTCAAAGCGAGCCATATTTGATGAGATCGGTAGTGACTAAATCGCTTCAGTTTCACAACTGACAGAATAAAAAAACGGCAGCTCAAGGGCTGCCGTTTTGTGTTTCAGGTTTTTGTTATGTATTGCTGCTGTTTGCAGCGATGATTTTCGCTACTTTTTCAGCTTGCGCATTCATCTGCATCTGACGGTATGCATTTTCCATCAGCGGCAGCGCATCACGCGTAGCCTGGGTATCCGGGTAATCGCGCAACATGCCTTCTACACGGTTAACGACGGCAACCCATGCACCACGTTCTGTATAGTACTCAGCAACGGAGTATTCATATTTCGCCAGACGATCTTTCAGGAATACCAGACGTTTGGTGGCATCGGTGGTGTACTGACTGTTCGGATAGCCGCGAACCAATTTGGAAAAGTCACTAAACGCAGCTCGTGCATGTTGAGGATCGCGATCGCTACGGTCAACGCCAAAGAACCCTTGCAGCGCACTGTCATCCAGCGCCATATTGGTCAGGCCACGCATGTACATGACATAATCGATATTCGGATGGGTCGGGTTGAGGCGAATAAAACGATCGATGGCAGCCTGTGCTAACGGCAAATCGGCGTTTTTATAGTAGGCGTAGATGAGATCCAGCTGCACCTGCTGCGAATACGGACCAAACGGATAGCGATTATCTAACGCTTCCAGTTGCGTTATTGCCTGTCTCCAGTTACCGTCCTGCAGCTTTTGTTGTGCAGTCGCGTAAATTTCATTTGGCGGATTATCAGGTACTTCTTCCTTTGACCCCGAGCAACCCGCCAAAAACAGGCTTAGTGTGGCGGCTGCCACCAGATATTTCATGCGCGTCATGACGTTTTGACTTTCCTCAAAATGTAATACGGGAGATTCTCTGTTCCTGCTCCCGGTTAAGACCAGCTACAATAGCACACTATATTAAACGGCAAAGCCGTAAAACCCCAACGATAAACGAAGAAGCAGTATATATGGCACAACGAGTACAGCTCACTGCAACGGTGTCCGAAAACCAACTCGGTCAACGCTTAGATCAGGCTTTGGCCGAAATGTTCCCGGATTATTCACGTTCGCGAATAAAAGAATGGATCCTCGACCAGCGCGTGCTGGTTAACGGCAAAGTTTGTGATAAGCCGAAAGAAAAAGTATTGGGTGGCGAGCAAGTTGCCATCAACGCTGAGATTGAAGAAGAAGCGCGTTTTGAACCGCAGGATATCCCGCTGGATATCGTCTATGAAGATGAAGATATCATCGTCATTAATAAACCGCGCGACCTGGTGGTACATCCTGGCGCGGGTAACCCGGATGGCACGGTATTGAATGCGTTGCTTCATTACTATCCGCCCATTGCTGATGTTCCACGTGCGGGCATTGTCCATCGTCTGGATAAAGACACCACTGGTCTGATGGTTGTCGCAAAAACCGTTCCGGCTCAGACGCGTTTAGTCGAATCTTTGCAACGGCGTGAAATTACTCGTGAGTACGAAGCGGTGGCAATTGGTCATATGACCGCTGGCGGTACGGTGGATGAGCCAATTAGTCGTCACCCGACCAAACGTACCCATATGGCGGTGCATCCAATGGGCAAACCGGCGGTCACTCACTATCGCATTATGGAACATTTCCGTGTGCACACGCGTCTGCGGTTGCGTCTGGAAACTGGACGTACGCATCAGATCCGCGTGCATATGGCGCATATCACCCATCCGCTGGTGGGCGATCCGGTTTATGGTGGTCGTCCGCGTCCGCCAAAAGGGGCTTCGGAAGCATTTATCTCCACGCTGCGTAAGTTTGACCGCCAGGCGCTACATGCAACCATGCTGCGTCTTTATCACCCAATCTCCGGTATCGAAATGGAATGGCATGCGCCTATTCCACAAGATATGGTGGAGCTGATTGAGGTGATGCGCGCCGATTTCGAAGAGCATAAGGATGAAGTGGACTGGTTATGAGTAAACTGATTGTCCCGCAGTGGCCGCTGCCAAAAGGTGTTGCGGCCTGTAGCTCTACTCGTATCGGCGGCGTGAGCTTGCCGCCGTATGACTCGCTCAACCTCGGTGCCCATTGTGGCGATAACCCGGATCACGTTGAGGAGAATCGCAAGCGACTTTTTGCTGCGGGCAATTTGCCTTCAAAACCGGTCTGGCTTGAGCAGGTACACGGCAAAGATGTGCTTAAGCTTACTGGCGAACCCTATGCTTCAAAACGAGCGGATGCCTCTTATAGCCACACGCCCGGTACGGTTTGTGCTGTGATGACTGCCGACTGCCTGCCCGTGCTGTTTTGTAATCGTGCGGGAACGGAAGTCGCCGCCGCTCATGCTGGCTGGCGTGGACTGTGCGCTGGCGTGCTGGAAGAGACGGTTTCCTGTTTTGCTGATAATCCCGAAAACATTCTCGCCTGGTTAGGGCCGGCAATTGGTCCACGCGCGTTTGAAGTGGGGGCGGAGGTTCGTGAAGCGTTTATGGCTGTAGACGCCAAAGCGAGTGCAGCTTTCATTCAGCATGGTGATAAGTTTCTGGCGGATATTTATCAGCTTGCCCGGCAGCGTCTGGCGAGCGTTGGTGTTGAGCAGATTTTCGGCGGCGACCGTTGTACATATACGGAAAATGAGACTTTCTTCTCTTATCGTCGCGACAAGACTACGGGTCGTATGGCAAGTTTCATTTGGCTGATATAACCTAAAGAATCAAGACGATCCGGTACGCGTGATTTTCTTTTCACATTAATCTGGTCAATAACCTTGAATAATTGAGGGATGACCTCATTTAATCTCCAGTAGCAACTTTGATCCGTTATGGGAGGAGTTATGCGTCTGGATCGTCTTACTAATAAATTCCAGCTTGCTCTTGCCGATGCCCAATCACTTGCACTCGGGCACGACAACCAATTCATCGAACCACTTCATTTAATGAGCGCCCTGCTGAATCAGGAAGGGGGTTCGGTTAGTCCTTTATTAACATCCGCTGGCATTAATGCTGGCCAGTTGCGCACAGATATCAATCAGGCATTAAATCGTTTACCGCAGGTTGAAGGTACTGGTGGTGATGTCCAGCCATCACAGGATCTGGTGCGTGTTCTTAATCTTTGCGACAAGCTGGCGCAAAAACGTGGTGATAACTTTATCTCGTCAGAACTGTTCGTTCTGGCGGCACTTGAGTCTCGCGGCACGCTGGCCGACATCCTGAAAGCAGCAGGGGCGACCACCGCCAACATTACTCAAGCGATTGAACAAATGCGTGGAGGTGAAACCGTGAACGATCAAGGAGCTGAAGACCAACGTCAGGCTTTGAAAAAATACACCATTGACCTCACCGAACGAGCCGAGCAGGGCAAACTCGATCCGGTGATTGGTCGTGATGAAGAAATTCGCCGTACCATTCAGGTACTGCAACGTCGTACTAAAAATAACCCAGTGCTGATTGGTGAACCCGGCGTCGGTAAAACTGCCATCGTTGAAGGTCTGGCGCAGCGTATTATCAATGGTGAAGTTCCGGAAGGGCTGAAAGGCCGCCGCGTACTGGCGCTGGATATGGGCGCGCTGGTGGCAGGGGCGAAATATCGCGGTGAGTTTGAAGAACGCTTAAAAGGCGTGCTTAACGATCTCGCTAAACAGGAAGGCAATGTTATCCTGTTTATCGACGAATTACATACTATGGTTGGCGCGGGTAAAGCGGACGGCGCAATGGATGCCGGGAACATGCTGAAACCGGCGCTGGCTCGTGGTGAGCTGCACTGTGTAGGTGCCACAACGCTGGACGAATATCGTCAGTACATCGAAAAAGATGCTGCTCTGGAACGTCGTTTCCAGAAGGTGTTTGTTGCCGAACCAACGGTGGAAGACACCATTGCTATTCTGCGTGGCCTGAAAGAACGTTACGAACTGCACCACCATGTGCAAATTACTGACCCGGCAATTGTTGCAGCGGCGACGTTGTCTCATCGCTATATTGCTGACCGTCAACTGCCGGATAAAGCTATCGACCTGATCGATGAAGCAGCATCCAGCATTCGTATGCAGATTGACTCGAAACCAGAAGAACTCGACCGACTCGATCGTCGTATCATCCAGCTCAAACTGGAACAACAGGCGTTAATGAAAGAGTCTGATGAAGCCAGTAAAAAACGCCTGGATATGCTCAACGAAGAACTGAGCGACAAAGAACGTCAGTACTCCGAGTTAGAAGAAGAGTGGAAAGCAGAGAAAGCATCGCTTTCTGGTACACAGACCATTAAAGCAGAACTGGAACAGGCGAAAATCGCTATTGAACAGGCTCGCCGTGTAGGTGACCTGGCGCGGATGTCTGAACTGCAATACGGCAAAATTCCAGAACTCGAAAAACAACTGGAAGCCGCAACGCAGCTGGAAGGCAAAACTATGCGTCTGTTGCGTAATAAAGTGACCGACGCCGAAATTGCTGAAGTGCTGGCGCGTTGGACGGGGATTCCTGTTTCTCGCATGATGGAAAGCGAGCGCGAAAAACTGCTGCGTATGGAACAAGAACTGCACCATCGCGTTATTGGTCAGAACGAAGCGGTTGATGCGGTATCGAACGCTATTCGTCGTAGCCGTGCGGGGCTGGCGGATCCAAATCGCCCGATTGGTTCATTCCTGTTCCTCGGCCCAACTGGTGTGGGTAAAACTGAACTTTGTAAGGCGCTGGCGAACTTTATGTTCGATAGCGACGAGGCGATGGTTCGTATCGATATGTCCGAGTTTATGGAGAAACACTCGGTGTCTCGTCTGGTTGGTGCGCCTCCGGGATATGTCGGTTATGAGGAAGGTGGCTACCTGACCGAAGCGGTGCGTCGTCGTCCGTATTCCGTCATCCTGCTGGATGAAGTGGAAAAAGCGCATCCGGATGTTTTCAACATTCTGTTACAGGTACTGGATGATGGGCGTCTGACTGACGGGCAGGGGAGAACGGTCGACTTCCGCAATACGGTGGTCATTATGACCTCTAACCTCGGTTCCGATTTGATTCAGGAACGCTTTGGTGAACTGGATTATGCACACATGAAAGAGCTGGTGCTCGGTGTGGTGAGCCATAACTTCCGTCCGGAATTCATTAACCGTATCGATGAAGTGGTGGTCTTCCATCCGCTGGGTGAACAGCACATTGCGTCGATTGCGCAGATTCAGTTGAAACGTCTGTACAAACGTCTGGAAGAACGTGGTTATGAAATCCACATTTCTGACGAGGCGCTGAAACTGCTGAGCGAGAACGGTTACGATCCGGTCTATGGTGCTCGTCCTCTGAAACGTGCTATCCAGCAGCAGATCGAAAACCCGCTGGCACAGCAAATACTGTCAGGTGAATTGGTTCCGGGTAAAGTTATTCGCCTGGAAGTTAATGAAGACCGGATTGTCGCCGTCCAGTAATGATTAAACGAGTCCTTTGGGACTCGTTTTTGTCTATAAGTTAGACGGAAAAGACTATATTTAAGATGTTTTGCCTGAAAAATGAGCGAACGATAAAGTTTTTTTATTTTTCGCTTGTCAGGCCGGAATAACTCCCTATAATGCGCCACCACTGACACGGAACAACGGCAAACACGCCGCCGGGTCAGCGGGGTTCTCCTGA
>NZ_SZVK01000078.1:0-10914 GCF_005280595.1 Escherichia sp. MR
CCATTTGATCATATGACAAGATGTGTATCCACCTTAACTTAATGATTTTTACCAAAATCATTAGGGGATTCATCAGTGCCTTGCAGCATTATCAACTGTCGTATGCGGAAAAAAATAAGCCCTCTTATGAAGAAGCTATCGCACGTGTAAAAGCAAAAATGTAAATCAGCTGTATTTTGAGGGCAACTGATGATGCCCACTGTTTACGAACATTTTATTTTCCGGTTACACAGTTTCCTGATTTGACCTGCGTGAGAGGCGCAGGTCATTAATCATTTCAAACGTGAACTACGGTCGAAAATATTATTTCAGTATGAATTAATATATATTTTTTTTGGGGGCTTTATAAGTAGCTGGTGCTTCTTTACAATGCGATTGTATAAAAAACTTTTTTAATATAATTAGATATATCACTCGATGTACTACTGAATTATCAACTATTACTTTAAGGTTCAGTAGTCGTAAAGCTGTATCTCCAGATAATTAAATTTCTGACATCTTACAATATCATCATATTCAAATGGTTAAATTAAGAATATTACACAGCCAAAACAGGCAGATTAAAGCAATCTATTAGATGTTGCAGAACAACCTTGATTCCAACGGCGAAATCGCTGCTGCTCATATGGAGCTGAATATCACTCAGTTCATGCTTGATGAGTCGATATCGCTATATCCATAGATAGAGGAGAGTACAATCGCATCAACGCCAATCACATGTGTTGCTTTCTTCATGGGGAGTCCTCTGTAAGGCAGAGAGTTAATATTTTTTAGACAAGGTAGCGTGTATCCGAGAATATCCGGTGTTTTCTAACGCCTGGTTATAATTCCGTTTGGTTGTTTCGTATCACTGCTATAACAATTTCTCTTGATTTTCAATCGTTGAGCGAATCATTGAATACCGATCGGGAAATATCAATACCATATATAATTTCTTTTGAAAATTCTTGTTCTATCTGACTATACCGAAGACATCTATTTCTTTTCGTGATTATTACCAGAAAAACAATAAGTGACGGATTTACAGTATGTTGCTCATAAAGACAACAATCAATTAACTTTGATAAAAATTTGTTATGTGAAATAGCAACAAATTGGCTACTCTAATCAATTAGGATTACAAAAAGCCGATAAGGCGGCTCTGTTAAATAAAATACTGGTTTTTTATCTATATATTTCCATGTTGGTAATTTTACTGTGTTATTTGGTTACAATAAATTAACAATAAAATTACTAGTGGCTCATGATTTACACATAATTAACATATCCGATTGATTTTGATATAAATCAATTTTTAATTCTTGAAAAAAATCTGCAAAACGAGATAAATTGTCGTAGATCAAATTGGTGAGATGGTGACAATTTCGCTATAAATTGATCACTGTCGAAAAATGCAATTTTGCTCAATAAAAACCTGTTTATTGTAAGGATTTTGCGGCGTAATATAATTACGGGATCAATTTGGTTTATTCATTAACATATTTGTAACTTTTTTATCATTGTCTTTCCTCTTTTGATGAAATGGCAACGGTAGGGGCGAGCAAATAATTTTGTATTGGGGCATGCGTGTGACCCTTTCTAACGGGGTTCACTCTCGGAGTCTTCATGCGATGAGCAAGGAGTCATGATGTTAGATATAGTCGAACTGTCGCGCTTACAGTTTGCCTTGACCGCGATGTACCACTTCCTTTTTGTGCCGCTGACGCTCGGTATGGCGTTCCTGCTGGCCATCATGGAAACGGTTTACGTCCTTTCCGGCAAACAGATTTATAAAGATATGACCAAGTTCTGGGGCAAGTTGTTTGGTATCAACTTTGCTCTGGGTGTGGCAACCGGTCTGACCATGGAGTTCCAGTTCGGGACTAACTGGTCTTACTATTCCCACTATGTGGGAGATATCTTCGGTGCGCCGCTGGCAATCGAAGGTCTGATGGCCTTCTTCCTCGAATCCACCTTTGTAGGTCTGTTCTTCTTCGGTTGGGATCGTCTGGGTAAAGTTCAGCATATGTGTGTCACCTGGCTGGTGGCGCTCGGTTCAAACCTGTCCGCACTGTGGATTCTGGTTGCGAACGGCTGGATGCAAAACCCAATCGCGTCCGATTTCAATTTCGAAACTATGCGTATGGAGATGGTGAGCTTCTCCGAGCTGGTGCTTAACCCGGTTGCTCAGGTGAAATTCGTTCACACTGTAGCGTCTGGTTATGTGACTGGCGCGATGTTCATCCTCGGTATCAGCGCATGGTATATGCTGAAAGGTCGTGACTTCGCCTTCGCAAAACGCTCCTTTGCTATCGCTGCCAGCTTCGGTATGGCTGCCGTCTTGTCTGTTATTGTTCTGGGTGATGAATCTGGTTACGAAATGGGCGATGTGCAGAAAACCAAACTGGCTGCTATTGAAGCCGAGTGGGAAACTCAACCTGCGCCTGCCGCCTTTACTCTGTTTGGTATTCCTGATCAGGAAGAGCAGACGAACAAATTTGCGATCCAGATCCCTTACGCGCTGGGTATTATCGCAACGCGTTCCGTGGATACACCGGTTATCGGCCTGAAAGAACTGATGGTGCAGCACGAAGAACGTATTCGTAACGGGATGAAAGCGTACTCTCTGCTCGAACAACTGCGTTCTGGTTCCACCGATCAGGCTGTACGTGACCAGTTCAATAGCATGAAGAAAGACCTCGGTTACGGTCTGCTGCTGAAACGCTATACGCCAAACGTGGCAGATGCGACTGAAGCGCAGATTCAACAGGCAACCAAAGACTCCATTCCACGTGTAGCGCCGCTGTACTTCGCGTTCCGTATCATGGTGGCGTGTGGCTTCCTGCTGCTGGCAATTATTGCGCTCTCCTTCTGGAGTGTCATCCGCAACCGCATTGGCGAGAAAAAATGGCTGCTGCGCGCTGCGCTGTACGGTATTCCGCTGCCGTGGATTGCTGTAGAGGCGGGCTGGTTCGTTGCTGAATATGGTCGTCAACCGTGGGCTATCGGTGAAGTGTTGCCTACCGCAGTAGCGAACTCGTCGCTGACTGCAGGCGATCTCATCTTCTCGATGGTGCTGATTTGCGGCCTGTATACCCTGTTCCTGGTGGCAGAATTGTTCTTAATGTTCAAATTTGCACGCCTTGGCCCAAGCAGCCTGAAAACCGGTCGCTATCACTTTGAGCAGTCTTCAACGACTACTCAGCCGGCACGCTAAGACAGGAGTCGTCAAATGATCGATTATGAAGTATTGCGTTTTATCTGGTGGCTGCTGGTTGGCGTTCTGCTGATTGGTTTTGCAGTCACTGACGGTTTCGACATGGGGGTGGGGATGCTCACCCGTTTCCTCGGTCGTAACGACACCGAGCGTCGAATTATGATTAACTCTATCGCGCCACACTGGGACGGTAACCAGGTATGGCTGATCACCGCAGGCGGCGCGCTGTTCGCTGCCTGGCCGATGGTCTATGCCGCTGCGTTCTCCGGCTTCTATGTCGCGATGATCCTCGTGCTGGCGTCTTTGTTCTTCCGTCCGGTCGGTTTTGATTACCGTTCCAAGATTGAAGACACCCGTTGGCGCAACATGTGGGATTGGGGCATCTTCGTAGGTAGCTTCGTTCCACCGCTGGTGATTGGCGTAGCATTCGGTAACCTGTTGCAGGGCGTACCGTTCAACGTTGATGAGTATCTGCGTCTGTATTACACCGGTAACTTCTTCCAGTTGCTTAACCCGTTCGGCCTGCTGGCAGGTGTGGTGAGCGTAGGGATGATCATTACTCAGGGCGCGACCTATCTGCAGATGCGTACCGTGGGCGAACTGCACCTGCGTACCCGTGCAACAGCTCAGGTGGCGGCGCTGGTGACACTGGTCTGCTTCGCACTGGCTGGCGTATGGGTGATGTACGGTATCGATGGTTATGTCGTGAAATCGACAATGGACCATTACGCAGCCTCTAACCCGCTGAATAAAGAAGTGGTTCGTGAAGCTGGCGCATGGCTGGTTAACTTCAACAACACGCCAATTCTGTGGGCTATTCCGGCACTGGGTGTGGTTCTGCCGCTGCTGACCATCCTGACTGCACGTATGGATAAAGCCGCATGGGCGTTTGTGTTCTCCTCCCTGACGCTGGCCTGCATTATCCTGACTGCCGGTATCGCAATGTTCCCGTTTGTGATGCCGTCCAGCACCATGATGAACGCAAGTCTGACAATGTGGGATGCAACTTCCAGCCAGCTGACTCTTAACGTCATGACCTGGGTTGCGGTGGTTCTGGTTCCGATCATTCTTCTCTACACCATCTGGTGTTACTGGAAAATGTTCGGACGTATCACCAAAGAAGATATTGAACGTAACACCCACTCTCTGTACTAAGTAAGGAGCTAATAATGTGGTATTTCGCATGGATTCTGGGAACGCTTCTTGCCTGTTCATTTGGGGTAATCACCGCGCTGGCGCTTGAGCACATCGAATCAGGTAAAGCCGGTCAAGAAGACAGCTAATGAGCAAGATTATCGCAACCTTGTATGCGGTAATGGACAAGCGCCCTCTGCGGGCGCTTTCCTTCGTGATGGCGCTTCTGTTAGCAGGATGTATGTTTTGGGATCCATCACGTTTCGCCGCGAAGACCAGTGAACTGGAAATCTGGCATGGTTTATTGCTGATGTGGGCCGTCTGTGCTGGCGTGATTCACGGCGTGGGTTTTCGTCCGCAGAAGGTTCTTTGGCAAGGGATTTTTTGCCCACTGCTTGCCGATATTGTTCTCATTGTCGGGCTGATTTTCTTCTTCTTTTAAATCAGAATTCTCTTTAAAAATTTATGGACCTTCAACAGTCCATAAATTTTTACGCTCCCTTAACTTGCCCTCATTCCCAAACCTCAATCGCACGCGTATAGTAGCAGCGTTTAAAAGTTCTAACTTTTGTTGCATTACCGGGATGTAAAGTGAATACAACGCTGTTTCGATGGCCGGTTCGCGTCTACTATGAAGATACCGATGCCGGTGGTGTGGTGTACCACGCCAGTTACATCGCTTTTTATGAAAGAGCACGCACAGAGATGCTGCGTCACCATCACTTCAGTCAACAGGCGCTGATGGCTGAGCGTGTTGCCTTCGTGGTACGTAAAATGACGGTGGAATATTACGCACCTGCACGGCTCGACGATATGCTCGAAATACAGACTGAAATAACATCAATGCGTGGCACCTCTTTGGTTTTCACGCAACGTATTGTCAACGCTGAGAATACTCTGCTGAATGAAGCCGAGGTTCTGATTGTTTGCGTTGACCCACTCAAAATGAAGCCTCGTGCGCTTCCTAAGTCTATTGTCGCGGAGTTTAAGCAGTGACTGACATGAATATCCTTGATTTGTTCCTGAAGGCTAGCCTTCTGGTTAAACTTATCATGTTGATTTTGATTGGTTTTTCAATCGCATCCTGGGCCATTATTATCCAGCGGACCCGTATTCTGAACGCTGCGGCGCGTGAAGCCGAAGCGTTTGAAGATAAATTCTGGTCTGGAATCGAACTTTCTCGCCTCTATCAGGAGAGCCAGGGAAAACGGGATAATCTCACTGGTTCGGAACAAATCTTTTACAGCGGGTTCAAAGAATTTGTGCGCCTGCATCGTGCCAATAGCCATGCGCCGGAAGCCGTAGTAGAAGGGGCCTCACGAGCGATGCGTATCTCGATGAACCGTGAACTGGAAAATCTGGAAACGCACATTCCATTCCTCGGTACGGTAGGTTCCATCAGTCCATATATTGGTCTGTTTGGTACAGTCTGGGGGATCATGCATGCCTTTATCGCTCTTGGCGCAGTGAAGCAGGCAACGCTGCAAATGGTTGCGCCCGGTATCGCAGAAGCGTTGATTGCGACGGCAATTGGTCTGTTCGCCGCAATTCCAGCGGTAATGGCTTATAACCGCCTCAACCAGCGCGTAAACAAACTGGAACTGAATTACGACAACTTTATGGAAGAGTTTACCGCGATTCTGCACCGCCAGGCGTTTACCGTTAGTGAGAGCAACAAGGGGTAAGCCATGGCCAGAGCGCGTGGACGAGGTCGTCGCGATCTCAAGTCCGAAATCAACATTGTTCCGTTGCTGGACGTACTGCTGGTGCTGTTGCTGATCTTTATGGCGACAGCGCCCATCATTACCCAGAGCGTGGAGGTCGATCTGCCAGACGCTACTGAATCGCAGGCGGTGAGCAGTAACGATAACCCGCCAGTGATTGTTGAAGTGTCTGGTATTGGTCAGTACACCGTGGTGGTTGAGAAAGATCGTCTGGAGCGTTTACCCCCAGAGCAGGTGGTGGCGGAAGTGTCCAGCCGTTTCAAGGCTAATCCGAAAACGGTCTTTCTGATCGGTGGCGCAAAAAATGTGCCTTACGATGAAATAATTAAAGCACTGAACTTGTTACATAGTGCGGGTGTGAAATCGGTTGGTTTAATGACGCAGCCTATCTAAGCATCTGCGTTTCCCTTGCTTGAAAGAGAGCGGGTAACAGGCGAACAGTTTTTGGGAACCGAGAGTGTCAAAGGCAACCGAACAAAACGACAAGCTCAAGCGGGCGATAATTATTTCAGCAGTGCTGCATGTCATCTTATTTGCGGCGCTGATCTGGAGTTCGTTCGATGAGAATATAGAAGCTTCAGCCGGAGGCGGCGGTGGTTCGTCCATCGACGCGGTAATGGTTGACTCAGGTGCGGTAGTTGAGCAGTACAAACGTATGCAAAGCCAGGAATCAAGCGCGAAGCGTTCCGAAGAGCAGCGCAAGATGAAGGAACAGCAGGCTGCTGAAGAACTGCGTGAGAAACAAGCGGCTGAACAGGAACGCCTGAAGCAACTTGAGAAAGAGCGGTTAGCTGCTCAGGAACAGAAAAAGCAGGCTGAAGAAGCCGCTAAACAGGCCGAGTTAAAGCAGAAGCAAGCGGAAGAGGCGGCAGCGAAAGCGGCAGCAGATGCCAAAGCGAAGGCCGAAGCGGATGCCAAAGCAGCCGCAGAAGCTGCGAAGAAAGCGGCTGCAGACGCGAAGAAAAAAGCGGAAGCAGAAGCCGCCAAAGCCGCTGCTGAAGCACAGAAAAAAGCCGAGGCTGAAGCCGCTAAAGCTGCTGCGGCGCAGAAGAAGAAGGCGGAAGCAGCAGAAGCCGCAGCAGCAGAAGCGAGAAAAAAAGCGGCTGCCGAAGCTGCTGAAAAAGCGAAGGCCGAAGCTGAGAAGAAAGCAGCGGCAGAAAAAGCTGCTGCTGATAAGAAAGCGGCAGCAGAGAAAGCCGCAGCCGAGAAAAAAGCAGCAGAAAAAGCGGCTGCTGAAAAGGCTGCTGCTGATAAGAAAGCAGCTGCAGAAAAAGCCGCCGCAGACAAAAAAGCGGCAGCGGCAAAAGCAGCCGCTGAAAAAGCCGCTGCAGCAAAAGCTGCCGCAGAGGCAGATGATATTTTCGGTGAGCTAAGCTCTGGTAAGAATGCACCGAAAACCGGTGGTGGGGCGAAAGGGAACAATGCTTCGCCTGCCGGGAGTGGTAATACTAAAAACAATGGCGCATCAGGCGCAGATATCAATAACTATGCCGGGCAGATTAAATCTGCTATCGAAAGTAAGTTCTATGACGCATCGTCCTATGCAGGCAAAACCTGTACGCTGCGCATAAAACTGGCGCCAGATGGTATGTTACTGGATATCAAACCTGAAGGTGGCGATCCCGCACTTTGTCAGGCTGCGTTGGCAGCAGCTAAACTTGCGAAGATCCCGAAACCACCAAGCCAGGCAGTATATGAAGTGTTCAAAAACGCACCATTGGACTTCAAGCCGTAATCGCGATGTTGACCGTCACGGCGGTTAACATCAAACATCGGTTGTCGCTGGGTTCTGGTAGTTTTGTGTATTTGAGTTTGTTAACATTCTGCTAAATTATCGTGGGCTATCTGTCCAGATAAGGGAGATATGATGAAGCAGGCATTACGAGTAGCATTTGGTTTTCTCATACTGTGGGCATCAGTTCTGCACGCTGAAGTCCGCATTGTGATCGACAGCGGTGTAGATTCCGGTCGTCCTATTGGTGTAGTTCCTTTCCAGTGGGCAGGTCCTGGCGCGGCACCCGAAGATATTGGTGGCATCGTTGCTGCTGACTTGCGTAACAGCGGTAAGTTTAATCCGTTAGATCGCGCTCGTCTGCCACAGCAGCCGAGTAGTGCGCAAGAAGTTCAACCTGCTGCATGGTCTGCATTGGGCATTGATGCTGTCGTTGTAGGTCAGGTCACTCCGAATCCTGACGGCTCTTACAATGTTGCTTATCAGCTGGTTGATACCGGCGGTGCGCCGGGTACTGTACTTGCTCAGAACTCATATAAAGTTAACAAGCAATGGCTGCGTTATGCTGGTCATACCGCCAGTGACGAAGTGTTTGAAAAACTGACCGGCATTAAAGGTGCGTTCCGTACCCGTATTGCCTACGTTGTTCAGACCAATGGCGGTCAGTTCCCGTATGAACTGCGCGTATCTGACTATGACGGTTACAACCAGTTTGTGGTTCATCGCTCACCGCAGCCGCTGATGTCTCCGGCGTGGTCACCGGATGGCTCTAAACTGGCATATGTCACCTTCGAAAGCGGTCGTTCCGCGCTGGTCATCCAGACGCTGGCAAATGGCGCTGTACGTCAGGTAGCTTCATTCCCTCGTCACAATGGTGCGCCTGCATTCTCGCCAGACGGCAGCAAGCTGGCATTCGCTCTGTCGAAAACCGGTAGCCTGAACCTGTACGTAATGGATTTAGCTTCTGGTCAGATTCGTCAGGTGACTGATGGTCGCAGCAACAACACCGAACCGACCTGGTTCCCGGACAGCCAGAACCTGGCTTTCACTTCTGACCAGGCCGGTCGTCCGCAGGTTTATAAAGTGAATATCAACGGCGGTGCGCCACAACGTATTACCTGGGAAGGTTCGCAGAACCAGGATGCGGATGTCAGCAGCGACGGTAAATTTATGGTAATGGTCAGCTCCAATGGTGGACAGCAGCACATTGCCAAACAAGATCTGGTAACGGGAGGCGTACAAGTTCTGTCGTCAACGTTCCTGGATGAAACGCCAAGTCTGGCACCTAACGGCACTATGGTAATCTACAGCTCTTCTCAGGGGATGGGATCCGTGCTGAATTTGGTTTCTACAGATGGGCGTTTCAAAGCGCGTCTTCCGGCAACTGATGGACAGGTCAAATTCCCTGCCTGGTCGCCGTATCTGTGATAATAATTAATTGAATAGTAAAGGAATCATTGAAATGCAACTGAACAAAGTGCTGAAAGGGCTGATGATCGCTCTGCCTGTTATGGCAATTGCGGCATGTTCTTCCAATAAGAACGCCAGCAATGACGGCAGCGAAGGCATGCTGGGTGCCGGCACTGGTATGGATGCGAACGGCGGCAACGGCAATATGTCTTCCGAAGAGCAGGCTCGTCTGCAAATGCAACAGCTGCAGCAGAACAACATCGTTTACTTCGATCTGGACAAGTACGATATCCGTTCTGATTTCGCTCAAATGCTGGATGCACACGCAAACTTCCTGCGTAGCAACCCGTCTTACAAAGTCACCGTAGAAGGTCACGCGGACGAACGTGGTACTCCGGAATACAACATCTCCCTGGGTGAACGTCGTGCGAACGCCGTTAAGATGTACCTGCAGGGTAAAGGCGTTTCTGCAGACCAGATCTCCATCGTTTCTTACGGTAAAGAAAAACCTGCAGTACTGGGTCATGACGAAGCGGCATACTCCAAAAACCGTCGTGCGGTACTGGTTTACTAAGAGAATTGCATGAGCAGTAACTTCAGACATCAACTATTGAGTCTGTCGTTACTGGTTGGTATAGCGGCCCCCTGGGCCGCTTTTGCTCAGGCACCAATCAGTAGTGTCGGCTCTGGCTCGGTCGAAGACCGCGTCACTCAACTTGAGCGTATTTCTAATGCTCACAGCCAGCTTTTAACCCAACTCCAGCAACAACTCTCTGATAATCAGTCCGATATTGACTCCCTGCGTGGTCAGATTCAGGAAAATCAGTATCAACTGAATCAGGTCGTGGAGCGGCAAAAGCAGATCCTGTTGCAGATCGATAGCCTCAGCAGCGGTGGCGCAGCGGCGCAATCAACCAGCGGCGATCAAAGCGGTGCTGCGGCATCAACGAAGCCAACAGCTGATGCAGGTACTGCGAATGCTGGCGCGCCGGTGAAAAGCGGCGATGCAAACACGGATTACAATGCAGCTATTGCGCTGGTACAGGATAAATCCCGCCAGGATGACGCAATGGTGGCATTTCAGAATTTCATCAAAAATTACCCTGATTCAACTTACCTGCCAAACGCCAATTATTGGCTGGGTCAGTTAAACTACAACAAGGGTAAGAAAGATGATGCGGCCTACTATTTTGCTTCGGTGGTGAAAAACTATCCGAAGTCACCGAAGGCTGCGGATGCGATGTTTAAAGTTGGCGTCATCATGCAGGACAAAGGTGACACCGCGAAAGCGAAAGCCGTGTACCAGCAGGTTATCAGTAAATACCCTGGGACTGATGGCGCAAAACAGGCGCAAAAACGTCTGAACGCGATGTAATGCATAACACACGACCAGAAGTCGCATTATTTCTGGTCGTGTCGTGCGAATCATAAGCAGTTGAGTGATCTCCATCGAAATTTTTGTTGCGCTCAAATCTGAAATCAGTAATATATGCCGCCGTTGCCACGGGATATCAAACAACTCGAAAGCAACGCAAAAGTGGGTCGTTAGCTCAGTTGGTAGAGCAGTTGACTTTTAATCAATTGGTCGCAGGTTCGAATCCTGCACGACCCACCACTTTAAGTAGTATCCAGCGTAGTATCGGGTGATTAGCTCAGCTGGGAGAGCACCTCCCTTACAAGGAGGGGGTCGGCGGTTCGATCCCGTCATCACCCACCAC
>NZ_SZVK01000079.1:0-10612 GCF_005280595.1 Escherichia sp. MR
TCGGTGGAGCTGCATGACAAAGTCATCGGGCATTATCTGAACATAAAACACTATCAATAAGTTGGAGTCATTACCTTTATGTCGTACCAACGCTTCTGGTACGCCGGTTAATGGTTATTTTCTGACTCTGGTGCTGGTGGCGATCCTGATTATGCTACCGACTCTCGGCATCGGTGATATGAACAATCTCTATAAATGGCTGTTGAATCTTAACTCGGTAGTGATGCCGCTGCGTTATTTGTGGGTATTTGTTGCGTTTATTGCTGTTGTTCGCCTGGCGCAGAAATATAAACCAGAGTATGTCTTTATTCGTAATAAGCCGATGGCAATGACCGTCGGGATATGGTGTTTGGCCTTTACCGCTTTTGCCTGCCTGACAGGAATTTTCCCTAAAATGGAAGCCTTCACTGCAGAGTGGACATTCCAATTGGCACTGAACATTACTACGCCATTTGTCCTCGTTGGGCTGGGGCTGATATTCCCGCTGCTTGCACGTAAAGCGAATACAAAATAGTCATCATGCCCCGGTTCGCCGGGGCTGTGATATCAAATAGACTAAAATTAGATCAGGCCTGATAAGGCAAAAGTTAAGTTTTTCTTAAGAGATGAAAGAAAATCAACTCTACCGTGATAATACGAATTTTAGTTATCGGAGATCATTATTTTTAGATATGGTGATAGTTTTAATTATTGGTTATTTTGCAAGTTATTATTTTGGGCTCTGGAGTAAACTCTTGCGCATAGTAATAACATGATTTTTACGGCTAAATTTTCAACAAAGATTGGTAATGTAAACTCGTATTTTTTGATCTGCATCAATGAATTCGCACGTTGCTAATTATGGTTAAATTTGCTGAGAATGATTGCGGTTATTGTTTGGATATGCAGATGGTATATTGATTTATCGGTGTAATATTCTGACAAAATGAAATTTTATAGTGTTTTAATCTGACAAAAATCATCTCCCGACAGAATCCGCTCATACCTGGTGTAGTTCACAGTCTTTTTTTTATAAATAAAATAGTGCTCTGATGTTGCATCTATTGTTTTATCAAACGCGTATTCCTGAAAATATTTATCTGTTAGGGTGATGGACAAATTACAGTCACTGGCAGTGAAATTTTGATGCCCACTATCTGACTGAACCTTACCTTAAGGTTATTAATTAATATATTTTTGGCTCAGAGAGCCGTATTACACATGTCTCAAAAAAGATAAATAAACAGAAAGGATTACTCACAATAGATACTAATAACACTTTTGGATAGTTATAGAGTAGAAGCCACGACTCAGCAGGATGTAGTAGCTGTGTTGTTATAAGTTAATTTTTTCATGGCTAAATTATTTCGTTGAAAAATTAACGAAAGGCGGTAGCGTGGGTGAAAGATACAAAATGAGTGTTACATATAACAATATTACCTTGGTTAAAATAGAATGAATGATAATCACTTGTGGAAATTAAGAAAAAAGTAATCTTCTCATCATGATATATTTTTATATGGAATAGTGAAATTAATAAAATCATAAAGAGGAGGGCAACATCGTCTAATATACAGAACGTTATACGATATGATATGAAGCTATTAATAACATTTTAGTCAGAATGCCAGTATGTATAGCATTACCGAAAAATTAAACTCAAGATTTAACACTGCGGTTATATTAGCTGTTACTGTCTATATTGTCTTGTCATTTATTACCGCAATTGATTTCCATAAAAAAATAGCAGAAAACTCTGCACAGATTAACCTTATACTCATCAATAACAATTTGAATGATTTTTTTTCTAAAGTTGAAAAAGAGGCTGATGCATTAAAAGATGCAATCTATCTGTTACATGATGAAGATGAAATAAAGCGAGCAGTCCTTCATCGCATGAAAAAAATAGACGCGGTTAATTTAGTAGGGATAGTGCTCAATAATGGAAAATATCTTAGCTTTATTCGAACTGAGAATGGGGAGGTAAAATTTCTGGGGCAATCAGAACCCGGTAAACCTTTTATTGGTGACGATGGTGATATCAGCGATAACTACTTTAATCCGGAATCACGCCCATGGAATAAATTACCGA
Organism: Escherichia sp. MR; assembly: GCF_005280595.1. Classification (NCBI taxonomy): domain Bacteria; kingdom Pseudomonadati; phylum Pseudomonadota; class Gammaproteobacteria; order Enterobacterales; family Enterobacteriaceae; genus Escherichia; species Escherichia sp. MR. Next base: position 2,072 of record NZ_SZVK01000079.1, read on the forward strand.
GGGGGACTTATTCAAAATGGTCACCATGGTATAATTGTTATGGTATTGCCGGAAAAAAATGTTTTTCGTTTTCACTACGACCATCCGAAGAAGAAAAAAATTCATTTGCTTTGAAGTTAATACATCTGGATCTTGATGAAAAATATTTCAGTAATTTTTTAAATAAACTGGGTGGTGATTCTGATATTTTATTCATGGAACAAAACAAAAGGATTATGGTGGGTAATGAAAAATCAATGTTACATCTTATTGTCCGTGATTTATCGGGAAGTTATAACATAAGCAATAATAGTGGCAACTATACAGACAATGTTATCTCACTCCCCAGGCTTCCTGATGTCAGATTCCATTATTTCCACTATCAAAAATCAGAAGATACAAACATCAATAAATATTTTACACTGATGTTTTTATGTGGCTTGGTTTGTTTCTGTTTATTATGGTATATCGTTGAAAAAATAACAAGAAAAATCAAAGGTGAATCCAGCAAACTGATAGAACATCTGAAAAAATTAGCTAATTCAGTATACCGCAACGACACAATTGATATTGTGCAAAATGACAGTGGTGAGATTGTTGAACTCAAAAAAATCATTAATAATATCAGCGATAAATACAAGGAGCGTATGGACCGATTACTTAATCTTGTGTCCTATGAACAAGGAAGTTGCTTTTATATTAATAAGGCTATTATTGAAGCTAATAATAAAACCTATTTGGCAATTGGTATGCTTTGCATCTATGGATTAGAGTTTGTTGAAGCGGTATATGGAAGTCAGAAATTTCATGAGATTTTTAATGATATAAAATCTAAGATATCACAAAAATATTCAAAATATTGTGATATCGTAAAAATCTCAACTGAAACATACTTGTTGCTATGTTACACTGATTGCGAAGAGTTCATCGAAAAATTATCGGTTTTAAACTTTCCTGAACATATATTTTGCATAAGAAATATATATATCCACAAGATTGCCATTTGCGAAAATTTTTCAGGGGAAAATGTATCGATTTATGAAAGGAAACTGAAACTGGCATTAACAGCTATGCGGGAAAATAAAGAATCTGAATTTATTTTTTATGATGACATCAAAGTCCATGAGCTTGATCAAAAGGTCTGGGTGGCAGGAAATATAAAAAAAGCGATTGCGAGTAATGAGCTTTATTTAGTATATCAACCGATTGTTGATATGGATAATAATAGGGTTGTAGGCGCGGAGGCGTTATGTCGCTGGTTGTCCTGCGAAAATGGGGTAATACCGCCATCAATTTTTGTACCTGTTGCTGAAGAAATAGGATTAATTAAAGAACTGGGTGATTTTGTTCTCGAAACAGCTATTAGCGAATTTGGGGTGTTTAGTTGTGAATATGAGGTTGCTAACGATTTTCTCCTGCATATCAATGTTTCTCCCTGGCAATTAAATGAATTTGACTTCCACACTCGTGTTCTTACTTTAATTAATGCATTTGGTGTAAATGCTGAACAAATCTGCCTGGAGATCACCGAATCAGCAGTAAAAGATATAAATGATAGCTTTTACAATAATATAAATATTTTAAAAGAAAATGGTATCAAGATTTCCCTTGATGATTTCGGAAGTGGATTAGCTGACCTGAAAAAACTTTATAAAGTAAGACCTGATAGCATTAAAATTGATTCAGAGTTTACCTCTGGTATTTTCGATGAAACTAACAAGGTTGTATATTTTATATCCAGTCTTGCTCGTGAAGAAAATATGCCGGTAATAGCTGAAGGTGTTGAAACTGAAAGTCAGGCTAGAGAGTTGCAAAAATTAGGATTCTCTCATGTTCAGGGATACTTATACCAGAAACCGTTACCGTTTTCAGAATGGCATATAGACAGCAAACCGAAAAAAAGAAAATAAAGCAATGTTCAAATATAAAAAAAGGCGGCAGTGATCTGTTTTTTGTATTTTTTGTGCGTCGCTGTAGTAACTTGTTATTTATACACCATTTATGTTAAAGGCCGCATTAATTCGGTGAAGGTATCTATTGTAGATAGTGGGCTTGCAATAGCTAATGTTTCTGAGTATCGCCGCTCAGTATCTAATAATATATTTTATGAACTTGAGGTTTCGCCAGAAGAGTTGTTAAAAAAAATACGCAATAGCTTTGCTGGCTATGAAAACCCTGGATATTTGTATGATCTCGGTCCTTATATGATTAGCGATGGTAAATGTATCAAAGTCACAACGAAAGGGGATAATTTTTGTGACGACATAGTTTCCTCTATTCGGGTAATTAATGAATTTGAAAGAGGCATTATTAGCTTAAAAAATAAGTGCTATGTTTATTATGCTCATCCCATTGCAAAACGTACAAGTTTGATATCAGTGGTAGATCCTGAACGTTATTTATCTTTGATAAGAAATCAATCAGGGGAACGAGAAGATATCTATGTATCATTTTATGATATTAATGATAATGAAAAGAAAATCGCAGGTGATGATTTTTTGATAAATGATGCAGTATTTGAGATGTCAGCTATCACTCTGTCGTATTCTTATCTTCCAGAAATGATGTTTATTGTTGCCTATAAAAAAAGTAAATATCTATATATATGTGCGTTTTTCGTTTTTGCATCGGCAATATCTGCAGTCATAATGTATGTTTATTATGTTAAATTATTGCGTGATATTATAAATAAGGGTAGATTGGAAAAAGAATCTATATTGTCGAATCATCAATATGATTTACGTGGAGAAAATCTATTCTTTAATACGGAAGAGATTAATGCAATTCGAGAGATATATGACTTTGGCACTTGTGATGCATTAACCAGGGCTTCTGGTCGCCGGAGTTTTGATAAAGAAATCAAGATGCTGAGAAAAAGTTTTGGCTACCTGTGTCTATTTGATGTGGATAAATTTAAAACCATTAATGATAAGTTTGGTCATTTATTTGGTGATGAAGTACTCATCAAACTTGTTAATATCATTAAAGAAGAGTTACCCCGTCGTGAAGGGGAAATATACCGGTTTGGCGGTGATGAGTTTGCTATTATTTATTATGAGAAAGATAAAAATAAGCTATCAAGAATTTTGCACAGAGTTGTTCATTTCGCCATTGGTGGGTTAAATTGTAGTTGCAGTATAGGTGTTGCCAGCACAGATGAGTGCATGAATAACATTGAACGGTTGAAATTGCTGGCAGATGAACGGTTATATAAAAGTAAGCAAAATGGCCGAGCACAGATAACGTGGTGTTGATATTTTAATTTGCATGGCATTGGTCATCGATGTTTACAAAAATCACACAGTTCAAGTTATATTATTAATGAATCGTTAAGTGCAATGCTCATAAAAAATAAAGTAATATTAAACAAAATCCTTTTGGTTGTTGCTATACTGCTATGTTTTGTTTTTTTATCAATTGTTGAACAGCCCCTTGGATTTTATCAACAAACATTATTTTCAATTATTATTTGTATCGCTGCTATCTTCCTTAATTTTCTCAAAGGAAGGATGATTACTCTGATTCTAATGGGTGTTGGAATACTCATATCATCCCGATATCTATGGTGGCGTTACTCTTCTTCAGTAATCCTGGATGAATTTCCAGACTGTTTATTTTCAGTCACGCTATTAGTTGCTGAGACGTATGCATGGTTTGTTTTATTACTTGGTTACTTTCAGGTTTGCTTCCCGCTGAACCGAGAAAGTATACCCTTACCAGAGAATAAAGAAGAATGGCCCGTTGTTGATATATTAATCCCCACATATAACGAACCCTTTACAGTCGTGAAGAATACAGTTTATGGTGCGTTGGCCTTAGACTGGCCAACGGATAAATTAAATATCTGGCTCCTTGATGATGGCGCCAGGGACGAGTTCAGGAAATTCGCGAACGAGTCAGGAATTTACTATGTCGCAAGAGAAACACATGAACATGCTAAGGCCGGAAATATAAATAATGCGCTTAAAATAGCTAATGGCGAATTTGTTGCTATTTTCGATTGCGATCATATACCCTCGGTTTCTTTTTTAAAGAAAACGATGGGCTGGTTTATCGCCGATAAAAAATTATCTATGTTGCAAACACCACATCATTTTTTTTCCCCCGATCCTTTTGAGCGAAATTTGGGACAGTTCCGGCAAAAGCCAAATGAAGGACACCTTTTTTATGGATTAATCCAGAATGGTACGGATACATGGAATGCTTCATTTTTTTGTGGTTCATGTGCAATCATCCGTAGATCTGCTCTGGATGAGGTTGGAGGCATTGCAGTCGAAACAGTAACAGAAGATGCGCATACGTCGTTACGCTTGCATCGTGCAGGTTATAGCTCTGCGTATCTTCGCTATCCTCTGGCTGCCGGGCTAGCCACCGAAACATTGTCTGCTCATATTGGACAACGGATTCGGTGGGCTCGAGGCATGATTCAAATCTTGCGTATTGACAATCCATTATTGGGCAAGGGGCTGACATTATCACAGCGCCTTTGCTATCTCAGCAGCATGATGCATTTTTTATCAGGTGTGCCACGCCTGATTTTCTTGTTCGCACCGTTATGTCCTATTTTCTTTTCGGTCAATCTGATCGATGCATCAGTTGCAGATATTATGTCTTATGTTTTACCTTATCTATTGGTTATTATTTTAACTAATTCAAGAGTACAAGGTAAATACAGACATTCATTCTGGAATGAGATTTATGAAATGGTTCTGGCCTGGTATATTACGCTACCAACGCTTGTAGCTTTACTTGCGCCAGCAAAAGGTCGTTTTAACGTTACGGCCAAAGGGGGACTGATAAAAAATAAGTTTGTTGACTGGCGAATTTCCTATCCCTATCTTATTTTTGCTATTTTAAATGTAATCGGGCTGATAATAGGTGTTATTAATGTTTATAGTTTGCAAGGGCATATTGCCATCTTGAATTTGTTTTGTTTAATCTGGTTGTTTTATAATGCAATTATTATTGGCGCAACTTTGGCTGTTTCTATTGAACAAAAGCAGGTGCGTTTTTCTCCCCGTATTGATGTTTCTTTCAAGGGCGTTATACAACTGGATGATGGACGGCGCTATCCTTGTTCTGTTCTTGATTTTTCCGAAGGAGGATTAGGTGTAATCCTTGATAATATCTCCGACGTAAAAGATATGCTTAAAGCACAGCAATTGTCTCTTTATCTGGATGATAGCAACGGGAAATGTGATATTCCGGTAGAAATAGTTCATGCTTACAATAATAAAATTGGTCTGAAGATTATGCCAATGAGTTATGAACAAAGTGTTAATTATGTAAGAGCAACGTTTTCTCGTGATTCATTATGGCAAGAGTGGAATAATAAAATTAGACGGGACAATATTCTAAAGAGTTTTTTTGAAATATGTTTCATCTCTCTGAAAGGTTATTGCAATATGGTTTTTTATATTCTGCGGACGCTGAAAAGCAGTTCCAAAAGTTAGTTCTAATTTCTGACTGCTAATTAAATATATTGTTTGTGTTTATTATGGTTGTTGAATTTTTTAAAATGGAAAGAAAATTTTTGAGATTAAGTGCTGCGATAATTGGCTTGGGGTTATTATGTTTTTACCAGGCAAATACAGCATCGGCTACAGATACAGTAATCAGTAAGTCTTCCTCTGGAGAAGTATTACCATCTATCCAGAAGACAAATATCTCTGCTTATGCGAAAGAGTCGTCTCGCCATTTTAAACTCCCATTTACACAAATCGCACCAGCTCCAGGAAACATAGTCCTGAATGGCGTTAACCCACAGGGGCAAATTGAGTTTGGTATGCGTAGCGATGAAATAGTATCAGAAGCAAAACTAAAACTTGAATACACTCCATCACCGTCGCTGATCCCTGTCCAGTCACAGCTTAAGGTCTATCTTAATGACGAGTTGATGGGGGTATTGCCGATTACCAAAGAACAACTGGGGAAGAAAACGCTGGCGGAAATAACTCTTAACCCATTGTATTTTTCTGATTTTAATCGCTTGCGCCTCGAATTAATTAGTCACTACCAGAGCGCCTGTGAAAACCCGACCAGCAGCAATTTGTGGCTTGATATTGGACGTACCAGTGAACTTGAACTGGTATTTCAGAGACTTAATCTGAAAAATGATCTTTCATATTTTCCTGTACCGTTTTTTGACCCGCGAGATAACCGCACTAATACATTGCCGATGGTTTTTGCAGGTACTCCTGAGACTGGTTTGCAGCAGGCATCAGCTATTGTCGCTTCGTGGTTTGGTGCGCAATCTGGCTGGCGTGGTCACCGATTTCCGGTTTTCTATAACCAGTTACCGGAAAGTAATGCAGTGGTCTTTGCCACTAACAATAGACGCCCGGACTTTCTGCGCGAGCATCCGTTGGTGAATGCGCCTGTTATTAAAATGATCAGTCATCCACAAAATCCTTTTATCAAATTGCTGGTACTTTTGGGCCGCGATGACAAAGATTTATTACAGGCGGCAAAAGGCCTTGCACAGGGAAATATACTTTTTCGCGGCGATAGTGTGATCGTAAATGAAGTGACGCCGTTACTGCCGCGTAAACCTTATGATGCGCCAAACTGGGTACGTACTGACCGTCCTGTAACTTTCGCAGAGCTTAAAAATTATGAAGGGCAGTTACAGGCAAGTGGCCTGGAGTCTGCGGCAATTAATGTTTCATTTAATTTGCCACCTGATCTTTTTCTATTGCGTAATCGTGGGGTTGATATGAAGATTAACTATCGCTATACCACGCCAACGATAGGTGGTTCACGCATGGATGTCAGCCTTAATAACCAGTACCTTGAATCTTTCCGGCTAAGTCCGCAATCTGCTACCGATAGATTGTTGTTACGTTTACCGTTATTGCAAGAATTGTTGGATGGTAATAATGGAATTACCATTCCTGCGCTGACGTTGGGGGCGCTTAATCAATTGCGATTTAATTTTGAGTACATTAATACAATGCCGCGTTCTGATGCTGATAGCTGTATTATTTCCAGGCCTCTAAAAAATCATGCGGTTATTGCAGATGATTCCACTATCGATTTTTCAAAGTACCATCACTTTATCGCAATGCCAGATTTACGCGCTTTTGCCAGCTCAGGCTTTCCATTTAGCCGCATGGCCGATCTATCAGAAACGGTTGTGGTTATGCCTGAAAATCCTGGTACAACGCAAGTTGAAACATTATTAAATACCCTTGGACTGATTGGTGCTCAAACTGGATTTCCGGCAATTAATCTGACAATTACTGATGATATAGGTTCTGTCCAGGGTAAGGATTCAGATATTCTGCTTATAGGAACACTTCCGCAAGAATTTGCAGATAAACAGCAAATTAATCTGCTCATTGAGGCAACAACGAGTTGGGTAAAAAGCCCAATGCGGAACACTGATTACGCAAAAATTATGGCAGATAAAAACGATCAAAAACCTGAAATACAAACAACTATAAATTCCCCATTGCCAATGGCGGCGATAGTTGGTTTTCAGTCCCCATATCATGCCCAACGTAGCGTAATTGCTTTAATGTCCGAGGGATCACGCGGCGATACGCTACTCAACAATGCGTTAATTAATAGTACAAAACGCGGCAATATTTTTGGTTCAGTCGCGGTTATTCGCGAATCTGGCGTCAATAGTTTACAGGTTGGAGATACTTATTACGTTGGGCATCTCCCCTGGATTGAACGAGTGCAATATGTGTTAGCCAGACATCCCATTCTACTGGCAGTCCTGGCAACTCTCAGTGTGGTGCTATTGGCGTGGGTAGTATGGCGTCTGTTACGTACCATTAGTCGCCGTCGTCTGAACCCTCATCAACAGTAATTCATCATCATTTCTATTTTGCGGCTCCATTCTGTCCTGACTTTATACAGGCAGGGAGCTGCGCCCGTTCTGTTTTTAATAAAAAGTGAGTTAACACCTGATTGAGGCAGGCATGTACAAATTCACCCTAAATTTACTCACAATATCCCTTGGTTTGGCGGTAATGTCGATGGCGAAAGCCACTCCAACTGCACACAAGCTGTTAATGGCGCAGATTCGGTTAGGCGAAGACATTCATCGTGAAGATCTGGTCGAACAGTCGCTTTATCGTCTTGAATTGGCGGAACCTGATAATCCAGATGTCGTTGCGGCGCGTTTTCGCTATCTGCTGCGTAAGGGGGATATTGAAGGTGCGCAAAAACAACTTGCCAGACTTTCCCTGTTCGCTCCTGATTCAAAAATATATAAAGCATCGCGCACGGCCATGCGACTTTCTTCGCCTGAGGGGCGTCAGGCACTGCAAATGGCACGCTTACAAGCTATCTCCGGGCGACATAAAGAGGCTATCGACAGTTACGACAAGCTATTTAACGGGGCACCGCCAGATATCGAAATGGCGCTGGAATACTGGGGGGCAATGACGCAAATTGCCTCCCGTCGCAACGAAGCGATTCGTCAGTTGAAAATACTTAATATTGATAATCCTGACTCTGGTGCCATATTTGTGGCGCTGGGCCAGGCATATTCTCAGAATGGCGATCGTGCTAATGCGGTGGCGAATCTGGAAAAAGCCCTCGCGCTGG
>NZ_SZVK01000007.1:0-129670 GCF_005280595.1 Escherichia sp. MR
ATCGGTGGAGCTGCATGACAAAGTCATCGGGCATTATCTGAACATAAAACACTATCAATAAGTTGGAGTCATTACCCAGGTATCGCCAAGAATGAGTTTGCTGGTTAACGCAGGGATATTTCGCCAGATATAGGTATCAATATTTTGCCAGGTGCCATCGTTGTAATTAATGTTATTTCTTAAACGCCAGGGACCAAGATTAATACCATTATTCAGATTAAGGTATGAACTATTATCTGAACGATCATCTTGCCAATTATGTGAGCCGCTAAAATAGTAATTTGTAAACAACGCAGGCAATCCATTATCCCATAAAACCGGATCAATATACCCGTTTGCGGCATTGTTCATCGCCAGTTGTGGAACTGACAGATACAGGCGCAGCGAACTCTGCTCAAAGCGCACTGATGAAAAGGGAATATAATTTTCTAAATTCGTCACGATATCGTCATCTGCCAGCGTGGCAAATGACGCGGAGGGGCTATTGGCAACCCCCATAGCGATATACTCTTTTTTGCTTAACACAGGTAAGAGTTTGTTCGCTTTATCATCAACGACAAAATCAATATCTTTACGTGTAATGCGTTGATTATTCATAAAAACATCGACCCGATATTTACCGGGCACCAGGCCATCATTTTTGTCAAAATTTTTAATGGCTTCCAGTTCGCTTTCTGAAGCCCCTGACTCTAAAAGTTTGTAATTAAACACCTCGCGGGCGTAACTGTTTTGTAACAGTGTCAATGGCACTATTGTTACAACAACATGCAAACAAAATAGATGTAAGGAGTTCATGTTATTATTACTTTCCTTGTACGAGATAATTCCTGTCGTTTTCCTGAACAATCTATTGCGCTTATAACCGGGTCTTTATGGTACTTGTCGTACCGCCGTAATCATTTATTGCTGACCATTCAACACTATTGTTTTCAGAAGAGGATGCGGTCAGAGTATATGTTTGCTCGCCAAATGGATTGAGCATCATTTTCACAACGCCGTTTCCTTTATACGATACGGGCTTACCATTCACTGCCAGAGTGCGGAAGGTGACAAAGTAAGGTGTTGGGTTTTTGGCGATTAGTCTGTTGCCTTGTATCCGGAAAGCGATTTTGCTATAGGCGGTATTGGCATCATCAGCAAGCCCCTGCGGACGATAAAAAACTTTGAGCTGGCTCTGAACGGCAAATTGCAGTTGATTCGGCACCTGTGAAGACTCTTCTGACATCCCAGGAATGGATTTTACATTTAGCCAAAAAATGGATTCACGATCCTCCGGTAATTTTTGCGTACCGGTATAGATTAAGCGGAAAAGCGTGTTTTTCTGAGCTTCCAGTTTAACTAACGGCGGAGTGAGTACAAATGGCGTTTTCTTATTTGCATCATTGGCAAAGTCACTCATCCAGGCCTGAACAAGGTATGAACGCTCTTTATCTTGATTCGTCACTTCTACAGGGATTTCCCGCGCCGTGGACGGGTAAATAATTCTTGTTCCCCGAATAACCACTCCCCCGTAAGCAATGTTGGCAAATAATACAATCAGTAATAAAGAGTATTTTTTCATGCATTTTTACTTTAGTAATTAAGGGGTGTAGTAATTTCACCCCTTTGAAATATATCATTAATAGTAAGCGATACGATAATCCGCAGTCGCGTTACCCTGACCTTCAGTAATTGTATCTGCTGTTCTGACATAAACCGCTTTATAATTAAAGCTATGCTTGCCATCACCATTGGTTGGGCTAATGGATGAAAGTGTTACCGCAGAGCTTTCTGCATCGGTACGATCAGTAGCAAAATTAATCGGTGAAGAAGCACCTTCACGATAAATACGAATCCCTACGCCTGTTGCTTTATCTGCACCGGTGTCAATTGCCAGGGCTGTATTATCGGTGGCATCGGTGGTATTACCGCTAAATTCAAGGTTGATGCTACCTAATTGTGTCGTACAACCGGTAAGATTAATATTAAAATCTGTTGCAGAGTTTGCTGCTTCATTACCTACAGCAGCGCCAAAATCAGCAACGTCCACTGTCTGAAGCGTTACGGTCTGGTCATTCTGTCCCTTGCCTGTACCTTGCTCTAAGTCACAAGTTGATGCAGTAATTAGCCCATTGAAATGAACTTTACCGGCGGGAGTGTCCGCATAACTTAAAGCCGATATACCCATCAGGAGAACAGATAACGATGGAATGAGAATTTTTGCTTTCACTTAAGTTCCTTTTATATTGATGAATGGAATAATATTATATTTTTAATATATTAAACAGGCGGGATTATATACGCAAATAAATATTTATAAACATTTTTTTGCGGGAATTATCAAAGTAATTCTAAACATATAATGCTGGTGAATATGTTTAATTTTTAATAATCGTATATTATTATTCTTTTAGGTAATGTGGTGGTGAATATTATTATTTATATCAATTAGTTTCTGAAGGGACATAATAAAGCTACTTTTAGATAGCGAGTGTCAATACATGGAAATGTGAAGTTAAGTAAAAAAATAGAGAGCAGTTATTCTGAAATATTCAGCGTGGATATGAATGGCAGGAGGTTTTCACGTCCTGCCAGTGAAGATTATTCAAGTGCCTGTGCCAGTAATGTCATTGGATGTTCGCAGCGTTTGCTGGTTGACATCTCAATCTGCCATTTACAGGTTTCGCAGTCGGTGACCACCAGATCCGCGCCGCTCTCTTCTATCTGGCGGAACAGTGGCGCACCGATGGCTTGTGAGGTGGGGTAGTTCTCTTTCTTGAAACCGTAGGTTCCTGCAATACCGCAGCACTGGGAATCCAGCACTGTTAGCTCAAGCCCTGGGATTTTGCGCAACAATTCCAGGGTGTAGAGCGTCCAGCCCATTTTTTCCATATGGCACGGGGTGTGATAGGCCACTTTTAGCGGCAGTGGCTTCAGTGGCAAGGTTTTTCCTTCGTCCAGCTTGCGCCACAGCCAGCGGGTTGCCAGTTCGATATGATCGCGCAAGCCTTTGTTGTCGACATTCAGCACCTCCGGGTACTCGTCGCGCAGGGCAAATGTACAGGTTGAGGAGGTGGCAATCACCGGAATACCTTTTACCCCCACAGCTTCGCGGATCGACTCTACATTCGTGATTGCCTGTTTACGTGCTTTATCGGTAAAGCCGTTGGCGATCAGTGGTACGCCGCAGCATTTTTCTTTGCTGAGTAGTTGCACGCCGGTGCCCATCGCGTTGAGCACTTTAATTAAATCTTTGCCTAACTGCGGATGGTTGTAGTTAACGAAGCAGCCGTGGAAAAAGGCGACCTGGTCTTTATATTGCGCCTGCTGAGCCGCCACGCTGCGATACCAGCGACGGAACGTGCCGAAGGAGTATTTCGGCAGCGTGCGGCGATGATCGATTTTTAACGCCGCATCAAGCAGCTGCCGCACCGGTTTCAGCGAGGTAGCGGTGTTGACGATAGGCGCGAACGGCGTGGAAACGCTACCCATCAGGTCGGTATGACTCAAAACGAAATTGCGCAGCGACGGGCGCGTGGTGTCATATTTCGCCCGCGCGCGTTGGATGATATCGCCAATCTTCACATCGGATGGGCAGGCGACTTCGCAACGTTTGCAGTTGATGCAATATTTCAGCGCCTCGTCATAAAGTGCACCATCTTTTAAACGCAGACGCTCACCGTCCGGCCCGGCCTGTTTGGGCCCCGGATAACCAGGATTTACCCGGCTCACCGGGCAGGCGGTGGTACAGACGGTGCACTTAATGCAGTTTTCGAAGCTGGTATCGTTCATTGTTGGCCTCCTGCGCGTTGGGCAATCTGTTGAGCAGCATGTAATGCACTGACAGCACAAACGCCGCCGCCGCATCCCTGAGCGATAGGATCAAATCCGCCCAGCACTGAACCGATGGCAAACAAGTTTTCTACCGTCTGGCCTGCCAGCGACGGACGTAGCGTCTCATCAGTGGTTACACCGAACTGCTGCCACGGTTGCGGCGCAAAAAAATCACTTCGATACCACTCACCCCGCGTGGTGGTTTGCAGCACATCAAGGCCGAGAATCGGCTCGCGGATGCCGTTACGTTCCGCGACCAGCCCGCCGCTAAAGAAACTGCCGCTGGCAAGTACCGCAAAGCGCGGACGTAGCGGAATATCGGCGTGATTACGTGTCCATATTTCACTGACTACGCCATTTTTGCAGGTCACTTTTTTCACTTCATCGCCCGGCATCCATACACCGCCCTGGCGCACGAACTGGCGCTGCAACTGGTTTTGCAGACGGATGCCCAGCACGGAAGGTGGCAGTGTCGGCAGTAACATTAATGAACAGGGCAATTGTTCGTTCAGCCAGCGCCAGAGTTTGTCATCAGCCAGGCCGAAGCAGGCGGGCATCAGGATCATTTCACAAGTGTTGGCAACAGGGATAAGCGCATCAAGCAACAGCGGCCAGTTTTCTTCGTTATCAAGGAAACGGGCAATATTTACCGCGCGGAACTCGGTGGCGTTATTACGTAGCACATCCAGTTCCGGCAGTTCAATTTCTGCGGTTTCAACCGAAAGATCCAGTTCACGTAACGAAGCCGCCGCAAGATGCGCCTGAAAATCCATTAGCCCGCTGATACCCACCACACATATTTTCTTCGCTGGCAGCGGCCAGACGGGGACTTCTGGCGAACTTAGCCAGGTTGAGCGCAGAGTGCCGAGCGGTGTAACCCGCTGGTGAGCCAGTTCAACGCTACCCTGCAATTGTGCACCGCTTTCAGCGATCAATGCCTGCGCCCGGCAAGCGAGATCGAGCACGCGCTGTGAGCCGAGAACACTGTAAGGATGGGCAGGAGCCTGATGGCTCAAAGATTCCAGGCCATCGTGAATGTCTGTCACCGGTTGACCGTCCGGTAGATGGCTCAGTAAATCCAGCGACCCGGACGAAAAATGCAGCGCGCTCTGACCACGAGTGACAATCGCACAACGCAGCCCGTGTTTTTGTAGTTGCAGGCCGCAGAGTAATCCGGCAAGACCGCCGCCCATAATGACAGTATCAAATCGCATCTTTCTGCTCCTTCTCCAGACCACACAGTCCCTGATAAACCCAACGGGTAAATTCGCTTTCGCGCAACGCATCGCCCCAGGCAACAGGTTGCACGCCTTTCCAGCGTTCGTTCAGGAAGGTGGAAAGTTGCTCGATAGATTGCGCAGATGTGGTGACATTAAAGCGTTGCAGCAGTCCGGCGGCGCGGCAGGCGCAGAGTTCGCCCTGGCAGGTGCCCATTCCCACACGGGTACGACGGCGCAAATCTAACAGACTGTTAACGTTCAAATTTTCTACTGCATATTGCACTTCGCCTGCGGTAACGGCTTCGCACTCACAGACCAGGCTGCGGTGCAGACGGCCTTCGCTCAGCCAGGCAGGCGTGCGATCGCCATGACGATAAACCGCTGAACCGCGAAGTGGCGCTGGCAGAGAGATGACTTTTTGCAGGGTGACTTCAGCCGGTTCCTGTGAGCCAGGTAGTGCCAGGTCGGCGGTAGTGCAGGGGCGCGTGTTGCCCAGTTTGCGACATACCGCGTCGGTAGCCCATTCCGCCATCAGCCGATAGGTCATCAGTTTGCCACCGGTGATGGTGATAAATCCGTCAAGGCCATCGCGTTCAGCATGGTCGAGCAGCACAATGCCACGGCTGACGTTACGCCCACTTGGGTCGTCATCGCTGGCAACCAACGGGCGCACGCCAGAGTAGGCTCGCAGAATACGCGTTTTCGCCATCACCGGAGCCAGTTTCTCCCCTTCACGCAGCAGAATATCCACTTCTTCTGCCGTCACTCTGTTGTCGTCGATCTCATTGTAATCAATACGTAAAGAGGTGGTGCCAATCAGCGAAATGGTATCGCCGGGAACCAGAATATCGGCATCAGAAGGTTTACGGCAGCGGTTGATCACATGCTGATTAATGCGGTGATCCATGATCAGCAGCGATCCTTTCGCCGGGAACATACGAATGCGCAGATCGGCATATTCTGCGATATGTTGCCCCCAGATCCCGGCGGCATTAACCACCACAGGTGCATGAAGTGCCTGGGTTTCGCCGGTGAGATGGTTACGTACACGAACACCACACACCGTCGCGCCTTCACGAATCAGCCCCGTGACTTCATGAGCGGTAAGGATAACGGCACCGTGTTCTTTCGCATCCAGCATGTTTGCTGCGGTCAGACGAAATGGATCAACGGTGCCATCCGGAACTTTCACCGCGCCAATCAGTGCCGGGTTAACGGCAGGTTCGATAATGCGCGCTTGCTGCGGGTCTATAGCTTCTGCGCTGATCCCTGCTTCTTCGCAGGCGCGAATAAAAGTGGCCTGGAAGGAGAGGTCATCTTCCGGCAGGGTGATAAACAGGCCGTTGGTTGGTTCAACGCAGTGACGTGCAATGCGTTTCAGGATCTGGTTTTCACTAATGCATTCGCGGGCCGATTCCGCATCGGTTACCGCATAGCGCGCACCGCTGTGCAGCAGGCCGTGGTTACGCCCGGTGGCACCGGTTGCGATGTCGTGGCGCTCAACCAAAATCACGCGCAGCCCGCGCAGGGCACAGTCGCGGGCAATCCCGGCTCCCGTTGCGCCGCCGCCAATGATAATCACGTCACTTGATTGCGAGTCGCGAGTTTTCATTGCTATCCCTCTGAAGTTCGTTTTTTACCATTTAGCCATAGTAAAAACATGAATTGTTTGATTTCGCGCATATTCGCTCATTATTCGAAAGTGAAACGTGATTTCATGCGCCTTTCGGAACATTTTGGCAATCTTATTTAATAATGTGTGCGGTAATTCACATTTAATTTATGAATGTTTTCTTAACATCGCGGCAACTCAAAAAAACAGCAGGTTCTTCCACTGAATCAGGCTGTTAATCATAAATAAGACCATGGGCCACGGAGGCTATAAATGTTGAGTATTTTTAAACCAGCGCCACATAAAGCGCGCTTACCTGCTGCGGAGATCGACCCGACCTATCGTCGATTGCGCTGGCAAATTTTCCTGGGGATCTTCTTTGGTTATGCCGCTTACTATCTGGTTCGTAAGAACTTTGCTCTTGCAATGCCTTACCTGGTGGAGCAGGGATTCTCGCGTGGCGATTTAGGTTTTGCGCTTTCAGGGATCTCAATCGCCTATGGATTTTCGAAATTCATCATGGGCTCGGTATCGGATCGCTCGAATCCGCGCGTTTTCCTGCCAGCAGGTTTGATTCTTGCTGCGGCAGTGATGCTGTTTATGGGCTTTGTGCCGTGGGCGACTTCCAGCATTGCGGTGATGTTCGTGCTGCTGTTCCTCTGCGGCTGGTTCCAGGGGATGGGGTGGCCGCCGTGTGGTCGTACCATGGTGCACTGGTGGTCACAGAAAGAACGTGGCGGCATTGTATCGGTGTGGAACTGTGCGCATAACGTTGGTGGTGGTATTCCGCCGCTGTTATTCTTGCTGGGGATGGCCTGGTTCAATGACTGGCACGCGGCGCTTTATATGCCTGCTTTCTGTGCCATTCTGGTGGCGCTTTTCGCTTTTGCTATGATGCGCGATACCCCGCAATCCTGTGGTCTGCCGCCGATTGAAGAGTACAAAAATGATTACCCGGACGACTATAACGAAAAAGCGGAACAGGAACTGACCGCGAAGCAGATTTTCATGCAGTACGTACTGCCGAACAAACTGCTGTGGTACATCGCTATCGCCAACGTGTTCGTTTATTTGCTTCGCTACGGCATCCTCGACTGGTCGCCAACTTACCTGAAAGAGGTGAAACACTTCGCGCTGGATAAATCTTCCTGGGCCTATTTCCTTTATGAGTACGCGGGCATTCCGGGCACCCTACTGTGCGGCTGGATGTCGGATAAAGTCTTCCGTGGCAACCGTGGTGCAACCGGCGTCTTCTTTATGACTCTGGTGACCATCGCAACTATCGTTTACTGGATGAACCCGGCGGGCAACCCGACCGTAGATATGATTTGTATGATTGTCATTGGCTTCCTGATTTATGGCCCTGTCATGCTGATCGGTCTGCATGCGCTGGAACTGGCACCGAAAAAAGCGGCAGGTACGGCAGCGGGCTTTACCGGTCTATTTGGTTACCTGGGCGGTTCGGTGGCGGCGAGCGCGATTGTTGGCTACACCGTGGACTTCTTCGGCTGGGATGGCGGCTTTATGGTAATGATTGGCGGCAGCATTCTGGCGGTTATCTTGTTGATTGTTGTGATGATTGGCGAAAAACGTCGCCATCAGGAATTACAGCAAAAACGCAACGGGGGCTAATGGCATGAAATTGACGCTGAAAAACCTTAGCATGGCGATCATGATGAGTGGAATGATCATGGGAAGCAGTGCAATGGCGGCAGACAATAGCGAGAAAATTGTAATAGCCCATCGCGGCGCCAGTGGTTATTTACCGGAGCATACGCTGCCAGCAAAAGCGATGGCATATGCACAGGGCGCTGACTATCTGGAGCAGGATTTGGTAATGACCAAAGACGACCATCTGGTCGTCCTGCATGACCACTATCTTGATCGCGTTACTGATGTCGCCGATCGTTTTCCGAATCGGGCGCGTAAAGATGGTCGCTACTACGCGATAGATTTCACGCTGGATGAAATTAAGTCTCTGAAATTTACCGAAGGTTTCGATATTGTAAACGGCAAAAAAGTGCAGACTTTCCCCGGGCGATTCCCGATGGGTAAGTCTGACTTTCGTGTCCACACTTTCGAAGAAGAGATTGAATTTATTCAGGGATTAAATCACTCGACGGGGAAAAATATTGGCATCTATCCAGAAATTAAAGCGCCGTGGTTCCATCATCAGGAAGGGAAGGATATTGCGGCAAAAACGCTGGAAGTGTTGAAAAAATATGGTTACACCAGCAAAGGGGACAAAGTTTATTTGCAATGCTTTGATGCTGATGAGCTGAAACGCATTAAAAATGAGCTGGAACCGAAAATGGGCATGAATCTCAATCTGGTTCAGTTGATTGCTTATACTGACTGGAATGAAACTCAGCAGAAACAGCCGGACGGAACCTGGGTAAATTACAGCTATGACTGGATGTTTAAGCCGGGTGCCATGAAGCAGGTGGCGGAATATGCCGACGGTATTGGCCCCGATTACCATATGGTGATTGATGAGACATCACTGCCGGGCAATATCAAACTGACTGGAATGGTGAAAGATGCACAGCAGAATAAGCTGGTGGTGCATCCTTATACCGTGCGGTCGGATAAACTGCCGGCATATACGACCGATGTGAATCAACTGTATGACGCTCTGTATAACAAAGCAGGTGTTAATGGGTTGTTTACGGACTTCCCGGATAAGGCAGTAAAATTCCTCAATAAAGAGTAAATTCAGTGCCGGATGGCACTTATGTGCCATCCGATGCCACTCTTCATCCACACCCCTACATATAGTGGACATAGTTAATTCTTTAATAAAATCTGTTGATTATCCTTACTTGCTGTTATTTGGAGCGGGATGACTTGTTCCCGGCAAAAGAAATCCATTAAGAAACACTTTTTATTAAGTTTTTCTTAAGGTAAACACCTATAGTCATTGTCGTTAACAATAAAGACAGGCGACAGGGTATGGCAGTTTCAGCAAAGCACGATGAGTTCAATCATTGGTGGGCTACAGAAGGTGACTGGGTTGAGGAGCCGAATTACCGCCGCAACGGTATGAGCGGGGTGCAATGCGTCGAGCACAACGGCAAAAAGTTGTACGTGAAGCGCATGACTCACCACTTGTTTCATTCTATCCGCTATCCGTTTGGGCGTCCGACGATTGTTCGGGAGATAGCTGTAATAAAAGATCTGAAGCGCGCTGGTGTGATTGTGCCGAACATCGTTTTTGGTGAAGCGGTGAAAATTGAGGGTGAATGGCGCGCGTTGCTGGTGACTGAAGATATGGCGGGGTTTGTCAGTATTGCTGACTGGTATTCACAACACGTAGTAATGCCTTATTCCGATGATGTACGGCAAGCCATGTTGAAAGCGGTGGCGCAGGCATTTAAAAAGATGCATAGCGTTAATCGTCAGCATGGTTGCTGTTATGTTCGCCATATCTATGTCAAAACAGAAGGTAAGGCAGAAGCAGGTTTTCTTGATCTGGAGAAAAGTCGCCGTCGTCTGCGTCGCCATAAAGCGATTCATCATGACTTCCGCCAGCTGGAGAAATATCTGGAGCCGATCCCCAAAGCGGACTGGGAGCAAGTGAAAGCGTATTACTACGCCATGTAATCGTTGTAGACCAGATAAGACGCATAAGCGTCGCATCTGGCGTTAGTACCCGATCACATCTCGATTTCAATATCGCCTTTTGCCCGGCAACAACAGGGCAAAATTTCCCCCGGCTGAATAAAGGCTAACGGTTCGGTAATCCAGTCCACCTGGCCTGCAACAAGGCGCGTGCGACAGGAGCCGCAGTAGCCTTCGCGGCACTGATACTCAACTGCCACATTGTGGGATTCCAGCGCCGCCAGCAGGGAAGGGTGTTCATCCTGGCACAGCAGTTGTGTGCCAGTGATGCGCAGGGTAACGCGAGCCATCAGAGTTGGAAGTTACTCAAATCGTCGGTGTCTACTTCCGAGTCAATCTGTCCGACCAGATAAGAACTGACTTCCACTTCCTGCGGAGCAACCTGTACGTTATCAGACACCAGCCAGGTGTTGATCCACGGGATCGGGTTGGAGCGCGTCTGGAACGGCAGATCTAAACCAACCGCCTGCATACGGATATTGGTGATGTACTCGACGTACTGGCAGAGAATGTCTTTATTCAGACCAATCATCGAACCGTCGCGGAACAGATAATCCGCCCAATCTTTCTCTTGCTGTGCTGCCTGAACGAACAGGTCATAGCACTCTTGCTTACACTCTTCGGCAATTTCCGCCATCTCAGGATCGTCCGCGCCGCTACGCAACAGATTCAGCATATGCTGAGTACCAGTCAGGTGCAGGGCTTCGTCACGGGCAATCAGGCGAATAATTTTGGCGTTGCCTTCCATCAGCTCACGTTCAGCGAATGCGAAAGAGCAAGCGAAGCTGACGTAGAAACGAATCGCTTCCAGCGCGTTAACGCTCATCAGGCAGAGATACAGTTTTTTCTTCAGCTCGCGCAGGCTAACGGTCACGGTTTTGCCGTTGACGGTATGAGTGCCTTCGCCCAGCAGATGCCAGTAACTGGTCATTTCGATCAGTTCGTCGTAGTAAGCTGAAATCCCTTCCGCGCGTTTCTGGATCTGCTCGTTGGTGACGATATCGTCAAACACAACAGACGGATCGTTAACGATATTACGAATGATGTGCGTGTAGGAGCGGGAGTGAATTGTTTCCGAAAACGCCCAGGTTTCTACCCAGGTTTCCAGTTCGGGAATGGAAATCAGCGGCAGCAGCGCCACGTTCGGGCTACGACCCTGAATGGAATCCAGCAGCGTCTGATATTTCAGGTTGCTGATAAAGATGTGTTTTTCGTGCTCCGGCAGCGCCTGATAATCGATACGGTCGCGGGAGACGTCAACTTCTTCCGGGCGCCAGAAGAAAGAGAGCTGCTTTTCGATCAATTTTTCGAAGATTTCATATTTTTGCTGATCGTAGCGAGCCACGTTGACCGGCTGACCAAAGAACATGGGTTCTTTGAGCTGATCATTCTTCGTCTGTGAAAAGGTGGTATATGCCATGAATGTGTCCTGTGGTTTTATTACCCCTCACCCTAACCCTCTCCCGCAAGGGGAGAGGGGACGGTTTGGTGCAAAGGCTGGGGGATTATCAGATCTTACATGCGCCGCTTTCGCAGCCATCGTCCTGGATTGACGGCACCAGATCGTCCTGCGCGTCTTCAGCGCCGTCACGGGTGTTCTGATAATACAGCGTTTTGACCCCGAATTTGTAGGCGGTGAGCAGGTCTTTCAGCAACTGCTGCATCGGCACTTTTCCTGACGGGAAACGTGACGGATCGTAGTTGGTGTTGGCAGAGATCGACTGATCGATAAATTTCTGCATGATACCCACCAGTTGCAGGTAGCCATCGTTACCCGGCATTTCCCACAGCAGCTCATAGGCGTCGTGCAGGTGTTCATAGTCAGGCACCACCTGGCGCAGAATACCGTCTTTCGACGCTTTAATGCTGACGTAACCGCGCGGCGGCTCAATACCGTTAGTGGCGTTGGAGATCTGCGAAGAGGTCTCGGACGGCATCAGAGCAGAAAGCGTGGAGTTACGCAGGCCGTGCGTTTTGATTGACTCACGCAACGCTTCCCAGTCGTAATGCAGCGGTTCATTGGCGATAGCATCCAGATCTTTCTTGTAGGTATCGATCGGCAGGATGCCTTTCGCGTAAGTGGTTTCGTTAAACCACGGACACGCGCCTTGCTCTTTCGCCAGCTCGTTAGACGCTTTCAGCAGGTAATATTGAATAGCTTCGAAGGTTTTATGCGTCAAGTTGTTGGCGCTGCCGTCAGAGTAGCGTTTACCGTGCTTCGCCAGGTAGTAAGCGAAGTTGATTACACCAATACCCAGCGTGCGACGACCCATCGCTCCGCGTTTGGCTGCCGGGATCGGGTAGTCCTGATAATCCAGCAACGCGTCGAGTGCGCGTACCGCCAGAATCGCCAGCTCTTCCAGTTCATCCAGGCTATTAATTGCGCCCAGGTTGAAAGCAGACAGCGTACACAGCGCGATTTCACCGTTTTCGTCGTTGACGTCATTGAGCGGTTTGGTCGGCAGGGCGATTTCCAGGCACAGGTTAGACTGGCGCACTGGTGCAATAGCCGGATCAAACGGGCTGTGGGTGTTGCAGTGGTCAACGTTCTGAATATAGATACGACCGGTAGACGCACGTTCCTGCATCATCAGCGAGAACAGCTCAACGGCTTTCACACGCTGTTTGCGGATGCTGTCGTCTTTCTCATATTTGGTATACAGACGTTCAAACTCTTCCTGATCGGCGAAGAACGCGTCGTACAGCCCCGGTACGTCGGACGGGCTGAACAGAGTGATATCTTCACCTTTCAGCAGGCGGGTATACATCAGTTTGTTGATTTGTACCCCGTAGTCCATATGACGGACGCGGTTGCCTTCAACCCCACGGTTGTTTTTCAGCACCAGCAGGCTTTCTACTTCCAGATGCCAAATTGGGTAGAACAGCGTTGCTGCACCGCCGCGTACACCGCCCTGAGAGCAGGATTTCACCGCCGTCTGGAAATGTTTGTAGAACGGAATACAACCGGTGTGGAACGCTTCGCCACCGCGAATCGGGCTACCCAGCGCACGAATACGCCCGGCGTTGATACCGATACCCGCACGCTGGGAAACGTATTTTACAATCGCGCTGGAAGTCGCGTTGATGGAATCCAGGCTGTCGCCGCATTCGATCAGTACGCAGGAGCTGAACTGACGAGTCGGGGTACGCACGCCGGACATGATTGGCGTCGGCAGCGAAATTTTAAATGTGGAAACCGCGTCGTAAAAACGCTTCACATATTGCAGACGGGTTTCACGCGGATAGTTTGAGAACAGGCAGGCAGCAACCAGAATATACAGGAACTGGGCGCTTTCGTAGATCTCGCCGGTTACGCGGTTTTGTACCAGATATTTGCCTTCCAGTTGCTTAACGGCAGCGTAAGAGAAGGTCATATCACGGTCGTGATCGATAAACGTGTCCATCTGCTTGAACTCTTCTTCCGTGTAGTCTTCCAGCAGATGATTATCGTATTTGCCCATTTCGACCATTTTCTTCACATGGTCATACAGCGCAGGCGGCTCAAACTGGCCGTAGGCTTTTTTACGCAGGTGGAAAATTGCCAGGCGCGCGGCGAGGTACTGATAATCCGGTGCTTCACGGGAGATCAGGTCTGCGGCAGCCTTGATAATGGTTTCGTGGATGTCAGAAGTCTTGATACCGTCATAAAACTGAATGTGGGAGCGCAGTTCGACCTGGGAAATCGAAACGTTATGCAGTCCTTCTGCCGCCCAATCCAGAACGCGATGGATTTTGTCGAGATTGATGCGCTCTGTGCTACCGTTGCGCTTTGTCACCAGCAGATTCTGATTCATGTATGTAGTACCTGTTCTTTCCGAAATAGTTTCATGCAGACTACCTGTAGTGAGGGAAGTCGCTACAAACACTATATATAGGGGGTATGTTTGGGATTCACTGCAAGATAGTGTGAAAATGACCCTCTTGCAAGTGTATAACTTTGTGGATAACTCGCGACGGAAAAGGCGGCTTCCACGCACCTTAGGTCAGACAAGGTGTTCGGGAAAGTCAATGGGAAGAGAAAAAATTGTTAAAAATAACTGTTCGGTGATTTCTTGAACGTTCAATTTAAGATAATTATTGATCCAGGTTATTTATTGCGCTTATGTCAGATGTGGCGAAAATTGATACCATCACAAACTCATATCACGTCGACACTTATTGTTATGTTTATGATGTGAGCAAATGTAAAGAGGTGTGGTTCACGAAACAGATATTTTTTAATCAGTAGATGTAAAATAAAAGTTTGCGATATTGATTATTCCAGGTAAACAAGAAATGAATTAATCAGTTTAATATGTTTTAATTATCATTGTTTAATAATCAGGTAAACTTTGAAAGAAATAATTAATTCCTTTCTGTAAATATTATTGCTGGTG
This sequence comes from Escherichia sp. MR, assembly GCF_005280595.1. Lineage (NCBI taxonomy): Bacteria > Pseudomonadati > Pseudomonadota > Gammaproteobacteria > Enterobacterales > Enterobacteriaceae > Escherichia > Escherichia sp. MR. The sequence goes on from NZ_SZVK01000007.1 coordinate 14,643, forward strand.
CGCTTATTTTAAAAATTTCTTGTTTACAATTGGTTATTATCTACAATCGCAATATGCCTTTTAATGATAGCCTGTTATTTCTCACAGGCTGTCAGATCATGAATAAAAAATGGATTATTTTTATCAGGAAAGGATATCTGTTAATTTTCCTGGCTGTCGTTGCTTGCGTGTTTACGCGTGCAAACGCGGCGTCGCAGATTCTGTCTTCATGTCAGGGGGTTAATGTTTCTACCAGTTGCCTGGCCAGTCGCCAGAGCCTCTCAGGTAGTATGCAGACCTGGAGTGTTGCTGACGGGCAATGGCTTATTTTTTCCTCTATGGCAAATGATGCCAGTGGCGGGGCGGTATTTTTACAACAAGGAGCTGATTTCATATTGTCAGCACAAGGTGGGACAGGTATGACTCTGTTCGAAAATAATACCGTGAGTGGTGAATATAATAATGGAGGTGCTATTTTTGCGAAAGAAAACTCAACGCTGAATCTTACTCAGGTTATCTTCGACAGTAATGTGGCAGGAGGATATGGCGGGGCAATCTATTCTGCGGGTACAAATGACGCTGGTGATATTGATCTTAGCGTTACCAATGCTGTATTTACAGGTAATATTGCTAACGACGGCAAAGGTGGCGCAATTTATTCGATTAATAATAATATTTACTTAAATAATACGATTTTTAATCATAATCGGGCATATACATCAACAAGTTACAGTGATGGCGATGGTGGCGCTATCGATATCACTGATAATAATACGGAAACCATTCACCCATCAGAGTTCACAATAATTAATAACACCACGTTTACAGATAATATTGCTGAAGGTTACGGTGGCGCAATTTATAGCAGTAGTACGAACTCTCCCTATCTTATTGATATTTCGGTTGATGCCAGCTACAGCTACAACGGTGGCGTTTTGATGGATGAGAACAACAGTGCCGCAGGATATGGCGATGCGCCATCTGCATCGGCGGGCGGCTTTATGTACATCGATTCAAGTCAGGTCAGGTTTGATATCGCTGGTAATAAAACGTTGATTATTGGTGACCTGAGCAACGATGGTGCGCTCGATTCCATTGCCGGAACCGGAAGTATCAGCAAAACCGGCGCAGGCGAACTGGTGCTTAATGCGGATAATAATAATTTTACCGGCGAGATGCGGGTTGAAAACGGTGAAGTGACGCTGGGGCGTAGCAATTCGCTGATGAATGTTGGCGATGATCGTTGCCAGAGTAATCCACAAAATTGCTATGGACTGATGGTCGGCAGTATCAGTCATCGGGATGATCAGGCAGAACTTAACGTTGGCGCAACACAGCAGACTTTTGTTCACTCACTGACGGGTTTTCAGAATGGCACTTTAAATATTGATGCTGGCGGTAACGTGACGGTAAATGCCGGTGGGTTTAGCGGAACTATTGAAGGTGAAGGGCAACTGACCATTGCCGAAAATGGTAGCTATGCGCTGGCGGGGGCGTCGTCGATGGCGCTGACCGGCGATATTGTGGTGGAAGATGGCGCAATCCTCTCGCTGGCGGGAAACGCGGCGGATCTGGCGGCGATGCAGGACGATCCGCAGTCAATTGTATTAAACGGTGGCGTATTAGATCTTTCCGATTTCACCACCTGGCAGAGCGGTACGTCAGAGAACGATGGGCTGGAAATCAGTGGTAACGGCGGTACGGTGATTGGTCAGCAGGACGTTGTCGATCTTTATAGTGGTGAGGATTTGCATATTGGCGATGACGGGAAAAAAGGCGTCTATGTAGTGGTAGATGCAGGCGATGGACAGGTAAGCCTGGCGAATGACAATCAATACCTCGGCACAACACAAATCGCTTCCGGCACGCTGGTAGTGAGCAACAATTCTCAGCTTGGTGATACTCACTATAACCGCCAGGTTATCTTCACTGATAATCAACAAGATAGCGCGATGGAGATTACGGCTGATGTCGATACTCGCTCTGCGATGGCTGGTCATGGGCGTGATATCGAAATGCGCGCTGATGGCGAAATTGTGGTTGATGATGGTGCTGTGACGCAGTGGGGCGCATTGATCGCCGACAGCAGTGGACAGCACCAGGACGCGGGAACCACACTGACGAAAACCGGTGCAGGCACGCTGGAACTGACTGCCAGCGGCACGGCGCAGTCGGCAGTGCGAGTGGAAGAAGGTACGCTGAAAGGTGATGTTGCGGATATCTTTCCTTACGCTTCGTCGCTGTGGGTTGGTGACGGGGCAACGTTCGAGACTGGCGTGGATCAGGATATTCAGTCTATTGATGCCAGTTCCAGTGGCACTATCGACATCAGCGATGGCACGGTTTTGCGTTTAACCGGGCAGGATACGTCTGTGGCGCTCGACGCCTCATTATTTAACGGTGGCGGTACGCTGGTGAATGTCACCGATGGCGTTACGTTAACGGGCGAGCTTAATACCAACCTTGAAACTGACAGCCTGACTTATCTTCCTGGCGTGACGATCAATGGTGATCTGAGCAATACTTTCGGCGCGGTCAGCCTGCAAAATGGCGTCGCTGGCGATACCCTGATCGTAAACGGTGATTACAACGGTGGCGGTACGTTGTTGCTCGACAGCGAATTAAAGGGCGATGACTCGGTAAGCGACCGGTTGGTGTTGAACGGTAATACCGCTGGCAACACGACCGTGGTGGTTAACCCCATTACTGGCATTGGCGATCCGACATCTACAGGTATAAAACTGGTTGATTTCGCTGGCGATCCCACACAATTTCAAAATAACGCGCAGTTCAGTCTGGCGGGCAGCGGCTACGTCAATATGGGAGCGTATGACTACACGCTGGTGGAAGATAACAACGACTGGTATTTGCGATCACAAAAAGTCACGCCTCCATCGCCACCTGATCCAGACCCGACTCCCGATCCTGATCCCACGCCCGCTTATCAGCCGGTGTTGAATGCAAAAATTGGTGGATATCTTAATAACCTTCGGGCGGCAAATCAGGCGTTTGTGATGGAGCGACACGATCACGCAGGTAGCAACGGTCAGACGCTGCATTTGCGCATTATCGGCGGACGTTATCATTACACGGCTGCGGGGCAACTGGCTCAGCATGAAGACACCTCTACGGTGCAGCTTAGCGGTGATCTGTTTAGGGGGCGCTGGGGCGATGATGGCGAATGGATGCTTGGGATTGTCGGTGGCTACAGCGATAACCAGGGCGACAGCCGCTCGAATATGACTGGAACTCGCGCCGATAACCAGAACCACGGTTATGCCGTTGGGCTGACTTCGAGCTGGTTTCAGCATGGTAGCCAGCAGCAGGGGGCGTGGCTGGATAGCTGGCTGCAATACGCGTGGTTTAGCAATGATGTTTCCGAACAAGGCGATGGCGCGGATCATTACCACTCGTCGGGGAGCATCGCCTCGCTGGAAGCTGGCTATCAGTGGTTATCGGGGCATGGTGTGGTAATCGAACCACAGGCGCAGGTGATTTATCAGGGCGTGCAGCAGAATGATTTTACCGCCGCTAACCGTGCGCGGGTGTCGCAATCGCAGGGCGATGATATTCAGACGCGTGTCGGGATACATAGCGAATGGCGTAATGCTTTCCATATCACGCCAACCCTGGATCTGAATTATTATCACCATCCCCATTCGGCGGAAATTGAAGACGATGGCAGCAATATCAGCGACGATGCGGCGAAGCAGCGTGGTGAAATAAAAGTGGGGATAACAGGCAATATTAGCCAGCGAGTTTCCCTGCGCGGCAGCGTCGCATGGCAGAAGGGAAGTGATGATTTTGCCCAGACGGCAGGATTTTTGTCGATGACGGTGAAATGGTAATTGTTGTCCGCCCGGCATCGTTGCCGGGTGTGGCGTAAACGCCTTATCCGACCTACGGGGGAGTCATTTGTAAGCCTGATAAGACACAGCAAGCGTCGCATCAGGCATTGGTACGGTTGCCAGATGAATCCGGTCAACAATCTCACTTATTCTGCGTGTGCAGCATATAGTTCACATCCACGCCGGGGCCGAGCTTAAAAGTATTTGTGATTGGGTTGTAATGTAGCCCGGTCATATGGCGCTCTTTAAGACTGGTCTGATCCACCCAGCCCAGCAGTTCTGCCGGTTTAATAAACTTCTTCACATCATGCGTGCCTTTGGGCACCATGCGCAAAATATATTCCGCGCCGACCACCGCCATCAGCCATGACTTGCCGTTGCGGTTAAGCGTGGAGAAAAAGACATCGCCGCCCGGTTTCACCAGTTGCGCACAGGCTCTAACCACTGACTGTGGATCGGGGACGTGCTCCAGCATCTCCATGCAGGTCACCACATCATACTGTCCGGCATGTTTTGCTGCGTGTTCTTCAACGGTTTCCTGCACGTACTCCACCTGAATACCGCTTTCCAGCGCGTGTAGCTTTGCAACTTGTAGCGGTTCAAAACCCATATCCAGGCCGGTCACCGTCGCGCCTTCGCGCGCCATACTCTCAGCCAGAATGCCGCCGCCACAACCGACATCGAGTACCTTTTTGCCAAATAAACCGCCAGCACGCTCGGCAATATAGCCCAGACGCAGCGGGTTAATGCGGTGCAGTGGTTTGAACTCGCCTTCCAGATCCCACCAGCGGGAGGCGACGGCTTCAAATTTAGCGATCTCTTCGTGGTCTACGTTATGGTTTACCGGCGATTTTTCGGCATTCATTGGCACTTCTACTCCGTAATTGGCAAGGCAATCGAGTATATCAGGCATTGGATGTGAATAAAGCGTATTGGTTTACCTCAATCTGCGCGGCTGTGTTATAATTTGCGACCTTTGAATCCGGGATACAGTAGAGGGATAGCGGTTAGATGAGCGACCTTGCGAGAGAAATTACACCGGTCAACATTGAGGAAGAGCTGAAGAGCTCCTATCTGGATTATGCGATGTCGGTCATTGTTGGCCGTGCGCTGCCAGATGTCCGAGATGGCCTGAAGCCGGTACACCGTCGCGTACTTTACGCCATGAACGTACTAGGCAATGACTGGAACAAAGCCTATAAAAAATCTGCCCGTGTCGTTGGTGACGTAATCGGTAAATACCATCCCCATGGTGACTCGGCGGTCTATGACACGATCGTCCGTATGGCGCAGCCATTTTCGCTGCGTTACATGCTGGTAGACGGTCAGGGTAACTTCGGTTCTATCGACGGCGACTCTGCGGCGGCAATGCGTTATACGGAAATCCGTCTGGCGAAAATTGCCCATGAACTGATGGCCGATCTCGAAAAAGAGACGGTCGATTTCGTTGATAACTATGACGGTACGGAAAAAATTCCGGACGTCATGCCGACCAAAATTCCTAACCTGCTGGTGAACGGTTCTTCCGGTATCGCCGTAGGTATGGCAACCAACATCCCGCCACACAACCTGACGGAAGTCATCAACGGTTGTCTGGCGTATATCGATGATGAAGACATCAGCATTGAAGGGCTGATGGAACACATCCCGGGGCCGGACTTCCCGACGGCGGCAATCATTAACGGTCGTCGCGGTATTGAAGAAGCTTACCGTACCGGTCGCGGCAAGGTGTATATCCGCGCTCGTGCCGAAGTGGAAGTTGACGCCAAAACCGGGCGTGAAACCATTATCGTCCACGAAATTCCGTATCAGGTAAACAAAGCGCGCCTGATCGAGAAGATTGCGGAACTGGTAAAAGAAAAACGCGTGGAAGGCATCAGCGCGCTGCGTGACGAGTCTGACAAAGACGGTATGCGCATCGTGATTGAAGTTAAACGCGATGCGGTCGGTGAAGTTGTGCTCAACAACCTCTACTCCCAGACCCAGTTGCAGGTTTCTTTCGGTATCAACATGGTGGCATTGCACCATGGTCAGCCGAAGATCATGAACCTGAAAGACATTATCGCTGCGTTTGTCCGTCACCGTCGCGAAGTGGTGACCCGTCGTACCATTTTCGAACTGCGTAAAGCCCGCGATCGTGCTCATATCCTTGAAGCATTAGCCGTAGCACTGGCGAACATCGACCCGATCATTGAACTGATCCGTCATGCGCCGACGCCTGCAGAAGCGAAAACCGCGCTGGTTGCTAATCCGTGGCAGCTGGGCAACGTTGCCGCGATGCTGGAGCGTGCGGGTGACGATGCTGCGCGTCCGGAATGGCTGGAGCCAGAGTTCGGCGTGCGTGACGGTCTGTACTACCTGACCGAACAGCAAGCTCAGGCAATTCTGGATCTGCGTTTGCAGAAACTGACCGGCCTTGAGCACGAAAAACTGCTCGACGAATACAAAGAGCTGCTGGATCAGATCGCGGAACTGCTGCGTATTCTGGGTAGCGCCGATCGTCTGATGGAAGTGATCCGCGAAGAGCTGGAACTGGTTCGTGAACAGTTCGGCGACAAACGTCGTACTGAAATCACTGCCAACAGCGCAGACATCAACCTGGAAGATCTGATCACTCAGGAAGATGTAGTAGTGACGCTCTCTCACCAGGGCTACGTGAAGTACCAGCCGCTTTCGGAATACGAAGCGCAGCGTCGTGGCGGGAAAGGTAAATCTGCCGCACGTATTAAAGAAGAAGACTTTATCGACCGACTGCTGGTGGCGAACACCCACGATCATATCCTGTGCTTCTCCAGCCGTGGTCGCGTCTACTCGATGAAGGTTTATCAGTTGCCGGAAGCCTCTCGTGGTGCACGTGGTCGTCCGATCGTCAACCTGCTGCCGCTGGAACAGGACGAACGTATCACCGCGATCCTGCCTGTGACCGAGTTTGAAGAAGGCGTGAAAGTCTTCATGGCGACGGCTAACGGTACTGTGAAGAAAACCGTCCTCACCGAATTCAACCGTCTGCGTACCGCCGGTAAAGTGGCGATCAAGCTGGTTGAAGGCGATGAGCTGATCGGCGTTGATCTGACCAGTGGCGAAGACGAAGTAATGCTGTTCTCCGCCGAAGGTAAAGTGGTGCGCTTTAAAGAGTCTTCTGTCCGTGCGATGGGCTGCAACACCACGGGTGTTCGCGGTATTCGTTTAGGCGAAGGCGATAAAGTCGTGTCTCTGATCGTACCGCGTGGCGATGGCGCAATCCTTACTGCAACACAAAACGGTTACGGTAAACGTACTGCGGTGGCGGAATACCCAACTAAGTCGCGTGCGACGAAAGGGGTTATCTCCATCAAAGTGACTGAACGTAACGGTTTAGTGGTTGGTGCGGTACAGGTTGATGACTGCGATCAGATCATGATGATCACCGATGCCGGTACGCTGGTACGTACCCGCGTTTCAGAAATCAGCATCGTGGGTCGTAACACCCAGGGCGTGATCCTCATCCGTACTGCGGAAGATGAAAACGTAGTGGGTCTGCAACGTGTTGCTGAACCCGTTGACGAGGAAGATCTGGATACCATCGATGGCAGTGCTGCGGAAGGGGACGATGAAATCGCTCCGGAAGTGGACGTTGACGACGAGCCAGAAGAAGAATAATTTTATTTATTCATGTCAAAAGGGAGCCATCTCCCTTTTTTGAATTGAAAAGTCCAGGCTGCAAAGTCTGGGCTTTTGTCGTATTAGGGCGCGATAAAGTTGTGCATCGCCCATAAAAAATGGCTGGCTTTACACAAGGAATGTGGCAATGAGTGGTGAAAAAAAGCGAAAGGCTGGCGGTTTTATGGCCTTGTAGGTTTTGGTGCAATAGCCCTACTTTCCGCTGGCGTCTGGGCATTGAAGGCAGCAACAGCGTGCAGGTCATCAGCCCGGATGGGCAAAGCCGACAAAAAATGCAGTTTTACTCAACGCCGGGTACAGGAACGATTCGTGCACGTTTACGGCTGGTTCTCTCGTGGGATACGGATAATACCGACCTCGATCTTCATGTCGTTACGCCTGATGGCGAACACGCCTGGTACGGTAACACGGTGCTGAAAAACAGTGGCGCACTGGATATGGATGTCACGACGGGGTACGGACCCGAGATTTTCGCCATGCCAGCGCCAGTTCACGGGCGTTATCAGGTGTATATCAACTACTATGGCGGACGCAGCGAAACGGAATTAACCACTGCCCAACTGACGCTGATCACCGATGAAGGATCGGTCAATGAGAAACAGGAAACATTTATTGTACCGATGCGTAATGCTGGCGAGCTGACGCTGGTGAAAAGTTTTGACTGGTAATTAATGAGGTTACTTTCACTGTCGATGTTTAAGAAAACGCCCGATGACTTTCGCTATCGGGCATTTTTGTTCGTTAATTCAATCGTTCAATCACCATCGCAATTCCCTGACCGCCGCCAATGCACAGCGTCGCCAGACCCAGCGTTTTATCGCGAGCCTGCATTGCATGTAATAATGTGACCAGAATACGTGCACCGCTGGCACCGATAGGATGCCCCAGCGCGATGGCTCCGCCGTTGACATTCACTTTCTCAGGATCAAAGCCCAGGGTTTTCCCAACGGCAAGGAACTGCGCGGCAAATGCTTCATTGGCTTCGATGAGATCAATGTCTGCCAGTTGCAGCCCCGCCAGTTGTAACGCTTTTTGCGTGGCAGGTACTGGCCCCATACCCATCAATGCAGGGGGCACGCCGCCGCTGGCATAGCTTTTAATGCGCGCCAGTGGTTTTAGGCCTGCCGCCAGCGCCGCAGATTCTTCCATAATCACCAGTGCGGCAGCCCCATCGTTAATGCCAGACGCGTTCCCGGCGGTGACCGTTCCGGCTTTGTCGAAGGCCGGGCGCAATGCAGCAAGAGCTTCTGCAGTAGAATCTACTTTCGGGAATTCATCGCGATCGAAGACGATGTTTTTCTTCCGTGTGACAACATTTACCGGGACAATTTCGGCGGTAAAAGCACCGGACTCAATGGCTGCTGCCGCTTTACGCTGTGAATGTAGCGCCAGTTCATCCTGCATTTCACGGGTAATTCCGTACTCTTTGGCAACGTTCTCGGCGGTAATACCCATATGATAACCGTGAGTGGCGCACATCAGGCCATCGCGCAGGATCACGTCATAAACCTGTCCGTCTCCAAGACGATAACCAGAGCGTGCTTTTGCATCGAGTAAATAGGGCGCTAAACTCATGTTCTCCATTCCACCCGCTACGATGCTCTGTGCCTGACCGGCCTGAATTGCCTGGGCGGCAAGCGCCACGCTTTTCAGACCAGAACCACATACTTTGTTGACCGTAAATCCGCACACCGTTTCTGCCAGTCCGCTTTTTAGCAGTGCCTGACGAGCCGGATTTTGCCCCAGCCCGGCCTGCAATACGTTACCCATAATCACTTCATCGACGTGTTGTGAATCGAGTTTTGCGCGTTCAATGGCGGCCTGAATTACTGTTGCCCCCAGATCGATGGCGCTGGTGGAGGCGAGTGAACCATTAAAACTACCGATGGCAGTACGTACCGCACTGACGATGACACAATTTTTCATTTTATATTCCTTCTGTCTGTAGAGTTGCCGTCAGAACAGCGTTAAACCAATGACGAAAATGACGCCAGAGAAGAGCAGGGCAGTGATGCAATAGCCCATGATGTCGCGGACACCGAGCCCGGCGATTGCCAGTGCTGGCAGCGCCCAGAACGGTTGTGCCATGTTCATCCATTGCTCGCCGTAGGCGATCGCCATTACCGATTTACCGAGATCAGCGCCCAGCGCCTGAGCTGCGGGTATCACGAAAGGTCCCTGAATAACCCAGTGACCGCCGCCAGACGGAACGGCGAAGTTAATCAGTGCAGAACTAAAGAAGGTCATTACCGGGAAGGTGTCTTTGTTCGCAACATTGATAAAGAATTCGGTAATGAGTCCGCCCAGACCGGAGTGCTCCATCATCAGTTGGATCCCGGCGTAGAAGGGGAATTGCACCAGAATACCGGAGGTACTGCGTGCTGCCGCGCTGATAGCTCGCATATAAGCCATTGGCGTTTTATGTAGCAGCAGACCTGCAATCATAAACATCAGGTTGACGGTATTGATGGTGATGTTGAAGCCATGTTCGATGAAGTACATCGCCAGGTAAGCGATACCCAGTGCGCCGATGATCAACGTCAGGATGCGACTTTCCTCCAGTCGCTCGGAGGGTGGTGCATCTTTCGGTAGCTGCTTCTGAAAATCAGCCTCTTCCATGAGTAGTTTCGGATCGATACTCACCACGTCAGACGGTTTTGGCATCATCATGCGGGTGATAAATGGCATCACCACAATCAATGCCACAGTGATGAAAATGTTAAAACCACTGAACAGAGTATCGCCCACCGGGATAAGCCCGGCGATATGCTCAACCGGGTTGCCCGGTGTTGCAGCCAACAGAGGCATTGAGCCAGAGAAGCCGCCACCCCAGGTGAGAAAACCAATGTAGGCGCAGGCAATGAGCAACGGATAATCAGAGCCAGGTACTCGCCGGGCGACTTCACGGGCGAACATTGCGCCGACAACCAGACCAAATCCCCAGTTGATGACACAAGCGACGGAACCGAAGAACGTGACCAGCATGACGCCCTGTACGGGCGTCTTTGCGGCGGAGGCGGCAGTACGTAGCAAACTTTTTACCGGAGCGGAGCTGGCAAGGGCATGACCGGTAACGATGATCAGCGCCATCTGCATACCAAACGCCAGCAAGTTCCAGAAACCGTCCCCCCACATTTTCACCATGCTGATCGGCGTTTGTGGTGTTAACCAAAGCGCGATCACGAACGTTAGCAACGTCAGCAACATGGCAAAGATCAGAGGGTCGGGAAGCCACCGGCTGACAAAGCGCGTCATAAAACGCGAGATGCGACCAATCATAAATCACCCCGTTGCGTATTCAGATCGGCGGCTACTTCAAACTGAGCTTCGGTTTTGGCATGCACGGTGGCTAAATCACACCCGTCGGCAATTTCGGTGAGCCACATTTTGCCGTCAATAAAACGAAAGACAGCCAGTTCAGTAACCAGCATATGCACTGCGTGTTGCGCAGTGAGCGGCATGGTGCAGCGGCGCAAAATTTTGGCTGAACCATCTTTGGCACAATGTTCCATGGCGATGATCACTTTGCGCGACCCGGTCACCAGATCCATCGCGCCACCCATACCGGGCACCATTTTCCCAGGCACTACCCAGTTCGCGAGGTTGGCTTCTTCGTCTACCTGCAAACCACCGAGCACGCAGGCATCAATATGACCGCCACGGATCAGCGCAAATGACATGGCGCTGTCAAACATGGCTGCGCCGGGTAAAACGCCGCATGGTTGTCCGCCTGCGTTAACCAGATCTGGATGCGCTGTCGTGACCGGGCCTAAACCGAGGAAGCCGTTTTCCGATTGCAGAGTGATATGAATGCCTTCAGGCAAATAGTTGGCGACCATCGTCGGCAGACCAATGCCCAGATTCACGATGTCACCATCACGAAGCTCTTGTGCCACACGGCGTGCAATACGTTGTTTCGCATCCATTATTTGCTCTCCTGTGAAACGATGATGTGGTCGATAACGGCACCAGGGGTGACAATATGGTCAGGTTGCAGCTCGCCGGTTTCGACCAGTTCATCTGGCTCTACCAGCGTGATATCAGCCGCAAGGGCAATCAGGGGGTTAAAGTTGCGGGCGCTAAGTTGATAGGTCAGGTTGCCAAGTGTGTCGCAACGATGAGCGCGAATTAGCGCCAGGTCGGCGCGCAGCGGGCGTTCGAGCAGCCAGGTTTTACCGTCGAGTGTCAGTGTCTGTTTGCCTTCCTCTACGACGGTGCCGACACCAGTTGGGGTGAGAAAACCACCAAGTCCAGCGCCACCACAGCGAATTTGCTCGATTAGCGTACCTTGTGGCACCAGAACGACGTCCATCTCACCAGATATCATGCGCCGACCTGTTTCCGGGTTGGTGCCGATATGTGACGCAATTACTTTGCGGACTCGACCATTGACGATGAGCGGACCGATGCCGGTATCAACAAACGCGGTATCATTGGCTATCAATGTCAGGTCGCGAACACCAGATTCCAGTAATGCTTCAACCAGGCGGGATGGAGTGCCAATCCCCATAAATCCGCCCACCATGATGGTCATGCCGTCACGAAAGAAGCCGGAGGCGTCTTGTAATGTCATCAATTTTGTTTTCATTATTTATCCCTCTTGCATACACCGTTGTGGGTACAGTCAGGGAATAGCAAGGGGAGTGCCAGAATGAGAATATTTGATGTTGTTTTTAACTGATTGAATATAAAAGAATAAATAAGGTGGGGATTAAGAAGGAGGATGATTGGCTATGCAGAAATTTGCGCACTGTGCAAATTTCTGCATAGCAAGTTTTGGTGTTATACATCCGCCGGATCGATACCGTATTCCTGGAGTTTATACATCAATGCACGGCGACTGATGCCCAGCATCAAAGCGGTGCGGGTTCGGTTTCCGTCCTGTTGTTCCAGCACTTCCATAATGATGCGTTTTTCGACGCGTTTAATTTCCTCTTTTAAATTACGCTCACCGACAGGGGCTGTTTTTGCCTCACCAGCATTACAGACTGGCTGACGAATCTGTGGCGGAAGATCCTCAGAAAAAATGATCGGACCTGAGTTCATTACGACGGCGCGTTCAATGACGTTGGAAAGCTCTCGAATATTTCCCGGCCATGACCAGGCGGTAAGCAGTGACATTGCCATCGGATCGATGTCGATAATATCGCGCTGATTCTCACTACTGAATTTTTGCAAAAAGTGATTAGCTAACAGGGAAATATCTTCCCGGCGATCGCGCAGAGGCGGCAGTATTAAATGAATAACGTTAAGGCGATAAAAGAGATCTTCACGGAAGGTGCCTTCTTTTACCATTGCCTGCAAGTCGCGGTTGGTGGCAGCAATGATGCGGATATCAACTTTTATGGTCTGATGGCCGCCAATCCGTTCAAATTCCCGTTCCTGCAGAATGCGTAGTAATTTGGCTTGCAGTACCAGCGGCATTTCGCCAATTTCGTCGAGGAGCAGAGTACCTTCGTTGGCACGTTCAAATAATCCCTGACGCAAGGTTTGTGCACCAGTAAATGCACCTTTTTCATGACCAAACAGTTCACTTTCGAGCAACGATTCCGGCAGCGCCGCGCAGTTGACTTTAATGAACGGCCCCTTTGCCCGCCGCGAATTGTAGTGAATCGCTCTGGCAATCAACTCTTTCCCGGTGCCGCTTTCACCGCTAATCAAGACGCTGGCCTGAGAAAGGGCAATTTTGGCGGTGTCTTTGCAGATGTCCATCATCGCCGGGCTATTGGTGAGAATGTGCCCCCATTGCCAGCTGGTGCTCAGTGCCTGGTGCAGATGACGGATCTCTTTTTTCATTGACTGGAGTTGTAAAGCGCGCTGAACGATTAAATTCAACTCATCGAGATCAAACGGTTTGATAACATAGTCGAAGGCTCCGCAGCGTAGTGCTTCGACGGCGGTTTCCACTTCAGCATAGGCCGTCATCAGAATAACGGGTGTCCGGGTCTCATGACTGCGCATCTCCTTTAGTGCCTTGATGCCGTCCATCTCAGGCATACGGATATCCATCAACACCACGTCGGGGTGAATATCGGCAAACAGGTGTAATGCGGTGCGTCCGTTGTTCGCACAATGTGTTTCGTATCCTTGTAGTGCAAAAGCGGTGCTCAGCATACGGCGAACATTATCTTCATCATCAACAATAAGGATGCGATTAATAGCGGTCATACAGTCTGATTTCCCTGCGGGTTGATCGGTAAAATAAGGGTGAAGGTTGCGCCGTAGCCCGGCAAACTGGTGACGCGAATATCCCCCTGATGGGCATTAATGATGCGTTGACTTAACGCCAGACCAAGCCCGGTTCCTGAGGCTTTGGTGGTGAAAAAGGGATCGAAGATCTTTTTTTGCAGCGAGAGATCAATGCCACAGCCGTTGTCTTCTATCGAAATGGCCTGTTGTGAGTCGCTGTACTGCCAGGTTCGAATGCGAATTTTCCCTCGTGCACTGATAGCCTGGACGGCATTGATCAGGATATTCAGGAGTACCTGTTTGAGCAGTTCGCGATCGGCACTAATCGGGCTTAATTCATTGTCCAGTTCGCTTATGAAGTCGACTCGCGCTTGTACGCCGGCGGTTTGCACCAGTACCAGAGTTTCTTCAACCAATGCATTGAGGCTGACTTGTTGCCATTGACTGTGGCGTGGGCGTGAAAAATCGAGCAATTGCTGAATGACTTTGTTAATTGAGTCGATTTCTTTGAGTACTACAGAAAGATATTCCTGATGTATTTGGTCAGTGGTTTGTTGGCGCAAGATCTGTACATAACCACGAATAGCCGTCAGCGGATTACGGACTTCATGCGCCACGCCAGCCATCAGCTCACCCAGTGTGGCGAGGCGTTCAGCTTGCGCCATGCGGCGTTGGGTTTCTTTGCGGGCAGTTAAATCAGAGAAAATCACCAAAGCACCTATCATTTCACCATGCGTGTTATGAATACGACTGGTAGTGACACTGATTTCAATGGTGCGGTCACGGCCTGGAAAACTGATCTCCAGCGCCACGTGTTCGGTGCCATGTTCCAGCGTATCCAGAACGGGACTGTAGAACTGAGTATTGTCGAACAACATGGAGTAAGGCTGCCCTACCAGTTCATGACGTTGATAGCCAGTGATGACTTCTGCTGCTGGGTTCATGGTGGTTACATCACCCTAGCGGTCGATGGCAATGACGCCATCGGCAGCGTTTTCAATAATCAGATCGTTAAGTGTCCGCGTTTCACGCAGTGCCTGGGCGAGGTTGTTAACACTCTGACTGATTTGCCCCATTTCACCGGGCAATTGTGGTAATCGAGTGGGGATATTTTGCGCCAGGGTCGAGAGGCCATCGGTGATGATATCTATATTGGCGCTCAGGCGACGGGAGAAAAGCACAATCAACAACAGGCTTATCAGCAAACCGGCGGTGAGTACAATGATAATCCTCACATCCATTTTCCAGGCCTGGCGGCGAATATCTTCGGTTAATTCATTTGCCCAGATATAACCGAGGACTTCACCATTACGCTCAATGGGGAGCATTGAATTCAAAATATCGCCGCGCACCTGCCTGCCTGAATAAACCAAAGGGGTATTTGTACGCATAACTTCGCGACCAGGGTGATCCGCAGCAATAGTCACGCCCACATTATTCTGATATAGCGATGAAGGCGCGTAGGTGATTATCGCATCCAGCGTCTTGTTATAATAACCAGCGCCTATGCCAGGAAAGGCGCGAGTAATATTTTCGGTAATGGGGGCAAGCTCTGCATTCAATGCGCGGATACGCTCTTCACGCGGTAAGTCGATGTAGAGATCGTAGCGATCGCCTAGCGCCTGATTAAGCAGGTTGACCACGGCAGAAAGTTTTTTCTCTTTTTCAGATAAGACTGCTGAACGTCCTTCCGTTTCTACGATATAACCAATAGTAAGCGTTGGGACAATGACCATCAGGATTGCCATCAGGATCATTTGATTGCGTAAGCGGCGTGGATAAATCCACTTCATATAATGCATGCTGAAATCCATCAATCTTGTCCGATATATGACGATTATCGGGGGTTAAGGTGATGATTTCTCGGCGGTGTATCATATTACCGAGAAGAGAGAACATTGCGGTGGCACGCTTTTACCGCTACCTTAACCACACTCCATCGGTCACCTGAGGCGGAGCTTCGCCCCTTTGAAATACCTTGCATCTTTTCGCACAACCCTGAAAGTCTCGCGCTATATGTTCAGAGCATTGGCGTTATTGCTCTGGTTGCTGATTGCTTTTTCATCAGTGTTTTACATCGTCAATGCCCTGCATCAGCGAGAATCGGAAATTCGTCAGGAATTTAATCTGAGTTCCGATCAGGCTCAGCGCTTTATTCAACGCACCTCTGATGTGATGAAAGAGCTGAAGTACATAGCTGAAAATCGCTTATCGGCAGAAAACGGCGTGCTTTCCCCGCGTGGGCGAGAAACGCAAGCGGATGTGCCGGTGTTCGAACCGTTGTTTGCTGATTCCGATTGTTCCGCGATGAGTAACACCTGGCGTGGCTCTCTGGAGTCACTGGCGTGGTTTATGCGCTACTGGCGCGATAATTTCTCTGCAGCTTACGATCTCAACCGCGTATTTTTGATCGGCAGCGATAACCTCTGCATGGCAAACTTTGGCCTGCGTGATATGCCGGTTGAACGCGATACCGCCCTGAAAGCTCTGCATGAACGCATCAATAAGTATCGTAATGCTCCGCAGGATGACAGCGGCAGCAACCTTTATTGGATCAGCGAAGGCCCGCGTCCTGGCGTTGGATATTTTTACGCGCTGGCGCCGGTGTATCTGGCGAACCGTTTGCAGGCCTTGCTGGGCGTTGAACAAACCATTCGGATGGAGAACTTCTTCTTACCAGGTACATTACCGATGGGGGTTACTATCCTTGATGAGAATGGTCATACCCTGATTTCGTTGACCGGACCAGAAAGCAAAATCGAGGCTGAACCGCGTTGGATGCAGGAACGTTCCTGGTTTGGTTATACACCAGGCTTCCATGAGCTGGTGCTGAAGAAAAATCTGCCGCCATCATCGTTAAGTATTGTTTACTCGGTGCCCGTAGATCAGGTGCTGGAACGCATTCGTATGCTGATACTTAACGCTATTTTGCTGAATGTGATTGCTGGTGCGGCGCTTTTCACCCTCGCGCGGATGTACGAGCGGCGTATTTTCATTCCGGCAGAAAGTGACGCCCAGCGTCTGGAAGAACACGAGCAGTTTAATCGCAAGATTGTCGCCTCCGCACCGGTGGGGATCTGTATTTTGCGCACCGCTGATGGCGTCAATATTTTGAGTAACGAACTGGCGCATACCTATCTCAACATGCTTACGCATGAGGATCGCCAGCGGCTGACGCAAATTATCTGCGGGCAGCAGGTCAATTTTGTCGATGTCCTGACCAGCAACAATACTAATCTGCAAATCAGCTTTGTTCATTCCCGCTATCGTAATGAAAACGTGGCGATTTGCGTACTGGTCGATGTTTCTTCGCGCGTGAAGATGGAAGAGTCGTTGCAAGAGATGGCGCAGGCAGCAGAACAGGCGAGTCAGTCGAAATCGATGTTCCTTGCTACCGTCAGCCACGAGTTGCGAACGCCGCTGTATGGCATTATCGGTAACCTGGATCTGTTGCAAACCAAAGAGTTGCCGAAAGGCGTTGACCGTCTGGTGACGGCAATGAATAACTCTTCTAGCCTGCTGTTGAAAATTATCAGCGACATTCTCGATTTCTCGAAGATTGAATCGGAACAGTTAAAGATAGAGCCACGTGAGTTTTCACCGCGTGAAGTGATGAACCATATCACCGCCAACTATTTGCCGCTGGTGGTGCGAAAGCAGCTTGGTTTGTACTGCTTTATTGAACCGGATGTGCCGGTAGCTTTAAACGGCGATCCGATGCGTTTACAGCAGGTTATCTCCAATCTGTTGAGTAACGCCATTAAATTTACCGATACCGGCTGCATTGTTCTGCATGTCCGTGCTGATGGTGATTATCTTTCTATTCGTGTTCGCGATACTGGCGTGGGTATTCCGGCGAAAGAAGTGGTGCGGCTTTTTGATCCCTTCTTCCAGGTAGGGACGGGCGTACAGCGTAACTTCCAGGGAACCGGTCTGGGGCTGGCGATTTGTGAAAAATTGATCAGCATGATGGACGGTGACATCTCGGTGGAGTCTGAACCAGGCATGGGAAGCCAGTTTACGGTGCGTATTCCGCTGTATGGTGCGCAATATCCACATAAAAAAGGTGTCGAAGGATTAACGGGTAAACGCTGCTGGTTGGCGGTACGTAATGCGTCACTATACCAGTTTATCGAAACCAGTTTGCAGCGCAGTGGTGTAATCGTTACAACATACGAAGGTCAGGAACCCTCACCAGAGGATGTGTTGATTACGGATGAGGCGCTGAGCGAAAAATGGCAGGGTAGAGCGGTGGTGACGTTCTGCCGTCGGCATATTGGTATTCCGCTGGAGAAAGCGCCCGGTGAGTGGGTGCATAGCGTCACCTCGTCGCATGAACTGCCTGTGCTACTGGCGCGTATCTATCGGATAGAAATTGAAAATGATGATCCTGCCAACGTTCTGCCATTGATGGACAAAGATTCCACCAGCAATGACGACATGATGATTCTGGTGGTTGACGATCATCCGATTAACCGTCGCTTACTAGCCGATCAGCTCGGATCGTTGGGTTATCAGTGTAAAACGGCAAATGATGGCGTCGATGCGCTTAATGTACTAAGCAAGAATCATATCGATATCGTGCTTAGCGACGTCAACATGCCGAATATGGACGGTTACCGGTTAACGCAACGTATTCGTCAGTTAGGGCTAACGTTGCCGGTAATCGGGGTGACTGCCAATGCGTTGGCTGAAGAGAAGCAGCGGTGTCTGGAGTCCGGTATGGATAGCTGTCTGTCGAAGCCCGTGACGCTGGATGTCATAAAACAGACGCTGACGATGTATGCCGAGAGGGTCAGGAAAGCGCGGAAATCGTAGGAGCGGTCGGAGCAAATGCCTGATGCGACGCTGGCGCGTCTTATCAAGCCTACGTTTGTGTAATGTATTGAAGTATTGGGATTTGTAGGCCGGATAAGGCGTTTACGCCGCATCCGGCGGTCGGTGCTTATCTGGCCTGTCGGGAGATTACTCTTTATCTGCCGGGCTTAAGGTCACAGAAGAGAGATAGTTCAGCAGGGCGATATCGTTCTCGACACCCAACTTCATCATCGCGGATTTCTTCTGGCTGCTGATGGTTTTGATGCTACGGTTGAGCTTTTTAGCAATCTCGGTAACCAGAAAACCTTCTGCAAACAGGCGCAGTACTTCACTCTCTTTAGGTGAGAGACGCTTGTCACCGTAACCACTGGCGCTGATTTTCTCCAGCAGACGAGATACGCTTTCCGGGGTAAATTTCTTGCCTTTTTGCAGCGCGGCGAGGGCTTTCGGCAGATCTGTAGGCGCGCCTTGCTTCAGGACGATTCCTTCGATATCCAGATCCAGTACCGCGCTAAGAATTGCCGGGTTGTTGTTCATGGTCAGAACAATGATCGACAGGCTAGGGAAATGACGCTTGATGTATTTGATCAAGGTGATCCCGTCACCGTATTTATCTCCAGGCATGGAGAGATCGGTAATCAACACGTGCGCATCCAGTTTCGGCAGGTTGTTGATCAGTGCTGTGGAATCTTCAAATTCGCCGACAACATTCACCCACTCAATTTGCTCAAGTGATTTGCGAATACCGAACAGTACTATCGGATGGTCATCGGCAATAATTACGTTCATATTGTTCATGTAATAGGCTACCTTGCTACAGCAAGCTCTTGACATAGCTGTCAATGTCGCTGATGTATTTTTCTGTTCCTGGGACATCCTTCTCGCGAATAAGATGTTCCAGCGTTTCACATAACTGCTTGCCGGGTACCAGATTTAGCATGGCAAACACGCCTTTAAGACGATGAGCCGTTTGGGCTAATGCAGCAAAGTCACTGGTTGCTGCTTCAGTATACAGCCTCTTAACATCATCCGGTACTGTGTCTACAAAGAGCGCATAATAGCCGCTGGCATGGAGTTGTGCATTTTCATCTCCACCCATAGGCGATTCTGTCACCTCTTCCTGCGCCAGTTGCACTTCAATTAATTGTAAGACCGCTTCCTGCATAGCATTGCTCATATTGAAGTTGACGCACAATTGACCAGGCCCAATTTCCCGTACGCCAGACTCATCATCGCTTAAAAGCAAGCCAGAGGCAGTAAGATTAGACGGATTATCCGTTAAAAAGATATCATAATCCTGACTAATTAATCTTTCATCGGGTGTGATACAGGTTGCACCCCAATTTTCTAACTGGCGAGTGACAATATTCCGAATTTCTGTGGAAGTTACATCCACCATCACGGTGACATCATCCAGTAAACGTTCTTCTTCCTCTTCAACGTCCGGGGTAGCAGGGAGCATTTTTATATGCACGGAGTATCGTGTGCCAAGCCCGTCCCGCGTTTTAATATTTAAATGACCGCCCAGTTTTCGCGCTAGTTGATCACTTAACCAGAATGCCAGCGGGTCCGCCTTGCCATAGCGATCGCTTTGGGTCTGGTTGATGAACGGGAAGTGCAAATTATCCATTTCATGAATACTTACACCATCTCCGGTGTCAAGAATGCGGAAAGTCAGACGTTCGTCAGAGGATTCATCCTGATCAACCTCAAGGGTAATTTTCCCCAGTTGCGTTGAGGTGACGGCATATTGCATCAACAGCAGCAAAATACGGCGTAAAGCATCGCGATCGCCACGGCGCATATCGTGTGCTTTCAGATGATTGTTAATCAGCAGTTGCAGGCCTTTGCGTTTCATTGCTGGTAGCACTGCGGGCACTACTTCATCGATTAAATCCTGTACGGAGAAAAGCTCGGTCTCGCTCTTCCAGCTATCGTCCGCAAGAATATTCGCTAGCTGAATTTCATCGACCAGGCGCACCAGCACATCAGCCTGATTTGCCAGTTGTTTGCTTTCCGGGGAGTTGAGTTTAGCCGCACTCTCCGCCAGTGACCGTGCGGGTTCTTTCAGCGCATCGCCAATGTTTTGCATAAAGGCCATCCGGCCCTGCTGGTTTTTCTCATACAGGCGCTGCGCCTGCTTGAGTTTCTTGTTCACCAGCACCTCGCGATCCTGATCGCGAATGATGAAGATTTGCGTACGCGGCGCTATCTGGCTGCGGAACATGCGAATTTCATACAGCTCGTTATTGACGGTCGCCTGAATAATCCCCTGATGCTGTTCTGCCATGGTGGTGATGTTTTGCAGATTCAAATGCGGCAGCAGATGGTCGGCAATCTTATTGCTGATAACTGTGCGATTCGATTCCTGATCGTGAACCAGCAGACCGAGTGGCAGCAGTGACACAATCTCTTCATTTATTGCTCGCAAAATACGCAGTTCGTTATTCACTGCGGTGCTGGGAACGCTTTCTGTGCTGCGCCCGGAGAAATGGCGAAAGGTGGTGTAACCAAAAAGCGCCAGTGCCAGCAAACCGATATTCAGCAGCAGTGGCAGCAGAATATTTTGCAATGTATCCAGCAGCAAAGTGCCGTAAGGAACCTGCCAGACCAGCCGCATATCGGTGGAGTTGAGCGCCGAAGAGATTTCAATCTTCGAACTATTAAAGTTAATGCTGACGCTATCCGTTGCTTCTTTCTCATTATTATTGTTACCCGCAGTACCTGCTTCTGGTTCAAGACGGAAGCTATCCAACGGCATCCCTGGCGGGATTAAATCATTAATAGGCAGATCAAATGCAACCACTGTTGCCAGATGTCCCGGCTGGTTAAAGGTTGTACGCAAGGTAAAATAATGACCGTTCTGCCAGGCAAGACGGCGCAGGTTAGAAAAACTTTCACGTTCATCCAGGGCGTTAGCCTGTTGCAGCATCTCTGCGCGACGAGAATCAACAATGTCACTGACGGTCGATTCTTTAAATCCGGAGGTGAGATCTTTTAACGGCAGGGTCGAGATAAGAATCAGGCTGTTATCCTGACCGTTCAGATAATACATCGACCACGGTACATTTTCTGCGCCCCATAATGTGTCCAGATAAGTAGACATTCGTTGGGTCATCTCAAGCGTTGAGTTGTCGTGAGAACCAAAGATCAGGGCTTCTGTTTTGCGACGCGGTTTTTCCAGATAGTAGACATCCTGTTTCAGACGCGTCTCTTGCAAACTTTCACTGGTGGAAGGTGAAGTCGTTGCAGCGATGTTGTCGTAGATCTGCCAGGTCACGTAACGCCAGGTATCGACGCGCTTTTGTATAGCATGAGTAATGTCGACAATCTGGTAGCTTTTATCTTTCAGCCAGGCGTTGACTGCGCTTTGTACCATTACACCCATCATCACCAGCAACACAATGATCAACAGTAAAAAGAAGCGGGTAATGCTCCCCGGTAGGAGTGAAAAGCGGGTCGTGGCCGTTGTCTCTTTCTGACGCATTCGTGTTTATGACCTGTTAAAACTTCGCGAAGTGATAGGGCAGTATAAAGGGTACAGTGCGAAATTCCAGACTATTACCCGATAGATGATTCTCTCTTCCTCAACGATATGTCTCGTTCTGCCCGATAGGAAATAGATGTACACACCGCATTCTGCTGTACAAATAATCTGCAAAAAGAAGAGCGAAATTAATTATGGATAAAGAAAAGATGGCGGGAATTATATCTTGTTAAATTTTTGTGAAATTATTAACAGGCGTTATAATTTTCCAGCGGTAGTACAAAAAAATAAAAGTTGTGTAAAGAAGGGTAAAAAAAACCGGATGCGAGGCATCCGGTTGAAATAGGGGTAAACAGACATTCAGAAATGAATGACGGTAATAAATAAAGTTAATGATGATAGCGAGACATATTTTAGTTGCGAGTGAAGATTTTGTTTTGGCATTCAGTGCTATCAAGTACTTAAGAATAAGTTATTGATTTTACCTTTGAATTATTATTGCTTGATGTTAGGTGCTTATTTCGCCAATCATCAAGAATCTTAAAAAGTTCCATCATATTTACATTTTGAAACATCTATAGCGATAAATGAAACATCTTAAAAGTTTTAGTATCATATTCGTGTTGGATTATTCTGCATTTTTGGGGAGAATGGACTTGCCGACTGATTAATGAGGGTTAATCAGTATGCAGTGGCATAAAAAAGCAAATAAAGGCATATAACAGAGGGTTAATAACATGAAAGTTAAAGTACTGTCCCTCCTGGTCCCAGCTCTGCTGGTAGCAGGCGCAGCAAACGCTGCTGAAGTTTACAACAAAGACGGCAACAAATTAGATCTGTACGGTAAAGTAGACGGCCTGCACTATTTCTCTGACAACAAGTCAGAAGACGGCGACCAGACCTATGTACGTCTTGGTTTCAAAGGCGAAACTCAGGTTACTGACCAGCTGACCGGTTACGGCCAGTGGGAATATCAGATCCAGGGCAATACCTCTGAAGACAACAAAGAAAACTCCTGGACCCGTGTGGCATTCGCTGGTCTGAAATTCCAGGACGTTGGTTCTTTCGACTACGGTCGTAACTACGGCGTTGTTTACGACGTAACTTCCTGGACCGACGTACTGCCAGAATTCGGTGGCGACACTTACGGTTCTGACAACTTCATGCAGCAGCGTGGTAACGGCTTCGCGACCTACCGTAACACCGACTTCTTCGGTCTGGTTGACGGTCTGAACTTTGCTGTTCAGTACCAGGGTAAAAACGGTAGCGTAAGCGGCGAAGGCATGACCAACAACGGTCGTGGTGCTCTGCGTCAGAACGGCGACGGCGTTGGCGGTTCTGTTACTTATGATTACGAAGGCTTCGGTATCGGTGCTGCAGTTTCCAGCTCCAAACGTACCTGGGATCAGAACAACCTGGGCTTCATCGGTACTGGCGACCGTGCTGAAACCTACACCGGTGGTCTGAAATACGACGCTAACAACATCTACCTGGCTGCTCAGTACACCCAGACCTACAACGCGACTCGCGTAGGTACCCTGGGTTGGGCGAACAAAGCACAGAACTTC
Organism: Escherichia sp. MR; assembly: GCF_005280595.1. Taxonomy (NCBI): domain Bacteria; kingdom Pseudomonadati; phylum Pseudomonadota; class Gammaproteobacteria; order Enterobacterales; family Enterobacteriaceae; genus Escherichia; species Escherichia sp. MR. The sequence continues at coordinate 38,192 of NZ_SZVK01000007.1, forward strand.
GAAGCTGTTGCTCAGTATCAGTTCGACTTCGGTCTGCGTCCGTCTGTAGCATACCTGCAGTCTAAAGGTAAAAACCTGGGTGTCGTTGCTGGTCGTAACTACGACGACGAAGATATCCTGAAATATGTTGATGTTGGTGCTACCTACTACTTCAACAAAAACATGTCCACCTACGTTGACTACAAAATCAACCTGCTGGACGACAACCAGTTCACCCGCGCTGCAGGCATCAACACTGATGATATCGTAGCTCTGGGTCTGGTTTACCAGTTCTAATCTCGATTTATATCGAACAAAGGGCCTGCGGGCCCTTTTTTCATTGTTTTCAGCGTACAAACGCAGTTTTTTGGTGTACTCTTGCGACCGTTCGCATGAGGATAATCACGTATGGAAATAAGATTTACCCGCGTGGCATTGCTGGCTGCCGCGCTCTTCTTTGTTGGTTGCGATCAAAAAACACAACCCGCCAAATCCCACGCTACTGAAGTTACCGTTCTTGAAGGCAAAACGATGGGAACCTTCTGGCGTGCCAGCATCCTTGGCATTGACGCCAAACGCAGTGCTGAACTTAAAGAGAAGATTCAGACCCAGCTGAACGCCGACGATCAGCTGCTTTCGACCTATAAAAAAGACTCCGCGCTGATGCGCTTTAACGATTCGAAAAGTTTGTCACCGTGGCCGGTAAGTGAAGCGATGGCCGATATCATCACCACCTCGCTGCGCATTGGCGCCAAAACCGATGGCGCGATGGATATTACTGTCGGGCCGCTGGTGAATCTGTGGGGCTTTGGCCCGGAACAACAGCCGGTACAAATCCCGAACCAGGAACAGATCGACGCGATGAAAGCCAAAACAGGTTTGCAGCACCTGACGGTCATTAATCAGTCGCATCAGCAATATCTGCAAAAAGATCTGCCGGATTTATATGTCGATCTCTCCACCGTCGGCGAAGGTTATGCGGCAGATCATCTGGCACGCTTAATGGAGCAGGAAGGTATTTCCCGCTATCTGGTGTCGGTGGGGGGGGCGCTGAACAGCCGTGGCATGAACGGCGAAGAGCAGCCGTGGCGAGTGGCGATCCAAAAACCGACCGATAAAGAAAACGCGGTTCAGGCCGTGGTGGATATCAACGGTCACGGGATTAGCACCTCCGGCAGCTATCGCAACTATTACGAACTGGACGGCAAACGCCTTTCCCATGTTATCGATCCGCAAACCGGGCGTCCCATTGAGCACAATCTGGTCTCCGTGACCGTGATTGCCCCGACGGCGCTGGAAGCCGACGCCTGGGATACAGGTTTAATGGTGCTCGGGCCGGAGAAAGCCAAAGAAGTCGTTCGTCGGGAAGGGCTGGCGGTCTATATGATCACCAAAGAGGGCGATAGCTTTAAAACCTGGATGTCGCCGCAGTTTAAAAGCTTCCTTATTAGCGAAAAAAATTAAAGCGCAAGATTGTTGGTTTTTGCGCGATGGTGACCGGGCAGACTAAAGGCTATCCTTAACCAGGGAGCTGATGATGAAAAACGCCACACGCTTAACTGATGATCAACGCTGGCAATCTGTCTTAGCCCGCGACCCGAACGCCGACGGCGAATTTGTCTTCGCCGTGCGCACCACGGGCATCTTTTGCCGTCCGTCTTGCCGCGCCAGACATGCCTTGCGGGAAAACGTTTCTTTCTATACGGATGCCAGCGAGGCGCTTGCCGCTGGCTTTTGCCCCTGCAAACGTTGTCAGCCAGACAAAGCCAATCCCCAGCAACATCGCCTTGATAAAATTACCCACGCCTGCCGACTGCTGGAACAGGAAACGCCTGTAACGCTGGAAGCCTTAGCCGACCAGGTGGCGATGAGTCCGTTCCATTTGCATCGATTGTTTAAAGCGACGACCGGAATGACGCCTAAAGCCTGGCAACAGGCCTGGCGCGCTCGTCGTTTACGGGAATCTCTGGCAAAAGGGGAAAGCGTGACTCAGGCGATTCTCAATGCCGGATTCCCCGACGGCAGCAGTTACTACCGTAAAGCCGATGAAACGCTGGGCATGACGGCTAAACAGTTTCGTCACGGTGGCGAAAGCCTGGCTGTGCGTTATGCGCTGGCTGATTGTAAGCTGGGTCGTTGCCTGGTGGCAGAAAGCGAGCGGGGGATTTGCGCGATATTACTGGGTGATGATGACGCGACGTTAATCAGTGAACTGCGGCAGATGTTTCCCGCTGCCAGCGACGAACCGGCGGGTGAGGAATTTCAGCAACGCCTACGCGAAGTGATCGCCAGCCTCAATCAGCGCGATACGCCGCTGACGTTGCCGCTGGATATTCGCGGCACCGCTTTTCAACAGCAAGTCTGGCAGGTGCTGCGTACCATTCCTTGCGGTGAAACTGTGAGTTATCAGCAACTGGCAAACACCATCGGCAAACCGAAAGCGGTACGTGCCGTGGCAAGTGCCTGCGCCGCCAATAAGTTAGCGATCGTTATACCTTGTCATCGGGTGGTACGTGGTGATGGCACACTTTCCGGTTACCGCTGGGGTGTTTCGCGTAAAGCACAGTTGCTACGCCGTGAAGCTGAAAACGAGGAGAAATAATGTTGGATCTGTTTGCTGATGCTGAACCGTGGCAAGAACTCCTGGCACCTGGCGCGGTGATCCTGCGCCGTTTTGCCTTTAATACTGCGGAGCAACTGATGCAGGGAATCAGCAATGTCGCCCGCCAGTCACCGTTTCGCCAGATGGTCACACCCGGCGGATATACCATGTCGGTGGCGATGACCAACTGCGGGCGTCTGGGCTGGACCACCAATCGGCAGGGCTATCTCTATTCGCCCATTGATCCGCAAACGGAACAACCGTGGCCTGCGATGCCGCAAAGTTTTCATGATTTATGTCAGCGGGCAGCCACGGTGGCGGGTTATGCGGATTTCCAGCCTGACGCTTGCCTGATCAACCGCTATGCCCCTGGCGCGAAACTGTCGTTACATCAGGATAAAGACGAACCGGATCTGCGCGCACCGATTGTTTCTGTTTCTCTGGGCTTACCCGCGATTTTTCAATTTGGCGGCCTCAAACGTAATGATCCGCTAAAACGACTGTTGCTGGAGCATGGCGACGTGGTGGTTTGGGGCGGTGAATCGCGGCTGTTTTATCACGGCATTCAACCGCTCAAAGCGGGCTTTCATCCACTCACCGCCGACTGCCGCTACAATCTGACATTCCGTCAGGCAGGTAAAAAAGAATAAAAATAAGAATTATTATTGCTGTGAGCGCGGAGATGTTTAAACTGCGGGCTGTAATTCATTGTCCGGGTTTTCTGCATGGAACTTCTTGTACTTGTCTGGCGGCAGTATCGCTGGCCATTTATCAGTGTGATGGCGCTAAGCCTCGCCAGTGCGGCATTAGGCATTGGCTTAATTGCTTTTATCAATCAGCGCCTTATCGAAACGGCGGATAACAGTCTGCTGGTGCTGCCGGAGTTTCTGGGTTTATTGCTGTTGCTAATGGCAGTGACGCTGGGATCGCAACTGGCACTCACCACTTTGGGGCACCACTTCGTTTACCGACTGCGTAGCGAATTTATCAAGCGGATTCTGGATACCCACGTTGAGCGTATCGAACAACTCGGTAGCGCCTCATTGCTGGCGGGGTTAACCAGCGATGTGCGCAATATCACCATTGCTTTTGTGCGTTTGCCGGAACTGGTGCAGGGGATTATTCTCACTATCGGTTCAGCGGCGTATCTGTGGATGCTGTCGGGCAAAATGTTGCTGGTAACGGCTATCTGGATGGCGGTCACCATCTGGGGCGGTTTTGTGCTGGTGGCGCGGGTATACAAACATATGGCGACCCTGCGTGAAACCGAAGACAAGCTGTACACGGATTTTCAAACCGTTCTGGAAGGGCGCAAAGAGCTGACCCTGAACCGTGAACGCGCCGAGTATGTGTTTAACAACCGCTACATTCCTGATGCGCAAGAGTATCGCCATCATATTATCCGCGCAGACACCTTCCATCTTAGTGCTGTGAACTGGTCAAACATCATGATGCTGGGTGCTATCGGCCTGGTGTTCTGGATGGCGAACAGTCTCGGATGGGCTGATACCAACGTTGCCGCGACCTATTCGCTGACGCTGTTATTCCTGCGCACGCCGCTGCTTTCTGCGGTTGGCGCATTGCCGACCCTGCTGACGGCACAGGTGGCGTTTAACAAGCTGAACAAATTCGCGCTCGCGCCTTTCAAAGCGGAGTTTCCGCGTCCGCAGGCGTTTCCCAACTGGCAAACGCTGGAGCTGCGTAATGTGACGTTTAGCTATCAGGATAACGCGTTTTCCGTTGGCCCACTCAACCTCACCATTAAACGTGGCGAACTGTTGTTTCTGATTGGTGGCAACGGTAGCGGAAAATCGACGCTGGCGATGTTGCTGACGGGGTTGTATCAGCCGCAAAGCGGTGAAATTTTGCTGGATGGTAAACCCATCAGCGGCGAAAAACCGGAAGATTATCGCAAACTGTTTTCGGCCGTGTTTACCGATGTCTGGCTGTTTGATCAACTGCTGGGACCGGAGGGTAAACCTGCTAATCCGCAACTGGTTGAGAAGTGGCTGGCGCAGTTGAAAATGGCTCATAAGCTGGAGTTAAGTAACGGGCGTATTGTTAACCTGAAGTTATCAAAAGGGCAGAAAAAACGCGTGGCGCTGTTGCTGGCGTTGGCAGAAGAACGCGATATTATCCTGCTGGATGAATGGGCGGCGGATCAGGACCCACACTTCCGCCGTGAGTTTTATCAGGTGCTGCTACCGCTGATGCAGGAGATGGGAAAAACTATTTTCGCCATCAGCCATGATGACCATTACTTTATCCACGCCGACCGCCTGCTGGAGATGCGCAACGGGCAACTTAGCGAACTGACGGGCGAAGAGCGCGATGCTGCTTCGCGTGATGCCGTTGCCCGGACGGCATAATATTTTGACGCTGACCTGGCGGCTCGCTGCCGCCAGGTAAATATTCTAAAAATCCCTTCGTTTCTAATAACCCTATAATTAATCAACGAAATTATAATGTTTCTAAAATTAGAATATAATTTATAAACATTATTTAAATGTTGTTACTTAAGTGTTACCGTTGATGCCGCGCAAATCTCACCTGCAATAAAGCGACTAAAAGTAAGGCATTAACAAGATGAAAAAAGTGACTGCCATGCTCTTCTCGATGGCCGTGGGGCTTAATGCCGTTTCGATGGCGGCAAAAGCGAAAGCGTCCGAGGAGCAGGAAACTGATGTACTGTTGATTGGCGGCGGCATTATGAGCGCCACGTTGGGGACCTATTTACGCGAGCTGGAGCCTGAATGGTCGATGACCATGGTGGAGCGCCTGGAGGGTGTCGCGCAGGAGAGTTCGAACGGCTGGAACAACGCCGGAACCGGGCATTCTGCACTGATGGAACTGAACTACACCCCGCAAAACGCCGATGGCAGCATCAGTATTGAAAAAGCAGTCGCCATTAACGAAGCATTTCAGATTTCCCGCCAGTTCTGGGCGCACCAGGTCGAGCGCGGCGTGCTGCGTACTCCGCGTTCATTTATCAATACCGTTCCGCACATGAGCTTTGTCTGGGGCGAAGATAACGTCAATTTCCTGCGTGCCCGCTATGCGGCATTGCAACAAAGTTCGCTGTTTCGCGGTATGCGTTACTCTGAAGATCACGCGCAAATCAAAGAGTGGGCTCCGTTAGTGATGGAAGGGCGCGATCCGCAGCAGAAAGTGGCGGCTACACGCACAGAAATCGGCACTGATGTGAACTACGGTGAGATCACCCGCCAGTTAATTGCTTCCTTGCAGAAGAAATCTAACTTCTCGCTGCAACTCAGCAGTGAAGTCCGCGCCCTCAAACGTAATGACGATAACACCTGGACCGTCACCGTTGCCGATCTGAAAAACGGCACAGCACAGAACATCCGCGCGAAATTTGTCTTTATCGGCGCGGGCGGTGCGGCGCTGAAGCTGTTACAGGAATCGGGTATTCCGGAAGCGAAAGACTACGCTGGTTTCCCGGTTGGTGGGCAGTTCCTTGTTTCGGAAAACCCGGACGTGGTTAACCATCATCTGGCGAAGGTCTATGGGAAAGCCTCCGTTGGCGCACCGCCAATGTCGGTTCCGCATATCGATACCCGTGTGCTGGACGGTAAACGCGTAGTGCTGTTTGGGCCATTTGCCACCTTCTCAACCAAATTCCTCAAAAACGGTTCACTGTGGGATCTGATGAGTTCCACCACCACCTCTAACGTGATGCCGATGATGCACGTCGGGCTGGATAATTTCGATCTGGTGAAATATCTGGTAAGTCAGGTGATGTTGAGTGAAGAGGATCGTTTTGAAGCGTTGAAAGAGTACTATCCGCAGGCGAAAAAAGAGGACTGGCGTTTGTGGCAAGCAGGACAGCGTGTGCAGATTATCAAACGCGATGCCGAGAAAGGCGGCGTGCTGCGTCTGGGTACAGAAGTGGTCAGCGACCAGCAAGGAACCATTGCCGCGCTGTTGGGGGCATCTCCGGGGGCGTCAACCGCCGCGCCGATTATGTTGAATTTGCTGGAAAAAGTATTTGGCGATCGCGTTTCCAGCCCGCAATGGCAGGCAACGTTGAAAGCGATCGTTCCGTCTTATGGACGCAAGCTGAACGGTGATGTAGCGGCAACAGAACGCGAGTTGCAGTACACCAGCGAAGTGCTGGGGCTGAAATACGACAAACCGCAAGCAGCAGATAGTACGCCGAAACCGCAGTTGAAACCGCAACCCGTTCAAAAAGAAGTGGCGGATATTGCGTTGTAATGATGTGCCACATCCGGCATGGTATGCCGGATGTGGCGTATGCTGATAAGACGCGTCAGCGTCGCATCAGGCAACCGGCTCGTGCGCCAGATGTCGGATGTGGCGTAACCGTCTTATTCGGCCTACGGGGTGCCGCACCTCACAGCAGTTTAGCGAACTACCGCGTTGTCAATTTTCTCTTCCGCCTTCCAGACCCGGTACTTCACATCCACATTGTCTGGCGTATACACCACGATCGGCAGCTTACTGTTGTAACGCAGCATTCCAGCATCGCCCAGATACGCGGTGACAAATTTCTTCTCTTTCTTGCCATCCGGGCAGGCCATCATCGTCGAAACCGGGGAGCTTACTTTATCAAAGACATAATAATCATAGCCCCAGCCTTCCAGCGTTTTGCTTTCCAGCTTCCCGCCGAGACGATGCAAATTGCAATCGACTTCCAGCGTCTGACCGATTAACAGTTCTACTTTCAGGGTAGATTCATCTTCTTGCGGAGTTAACTGAATCACCTGACGCTTCATGCCTTTTTCAGCTTGTGGATAAGGCGCTACTTTCTCCAGTGGCTGGACACTCTCTGCCGCCCAGGCGGAGGTGGTAGCGAAAGCGGCAAACAATACTGCAGGTAGAATGGTCTTCATTTTTGCTTTCCTTCTTCATTTATAGGTTTTCACCGATGATGTCGCTGAAGGTTAACATATTCTTCATCAGATTTATTAATTTGCTTTATGAATAACTTAAAGAATATTCAGACAATTTTACCTGCCCTTTTAGTGTTAAATTCTGATGAATGGTGAAGCCTGGAGAAATATTTCTGGTGAATTAATCGCTATATAAATATGTTTATAACCATTTGAAATGTGAGCAAAAGCTCGTTTTTGCCACTCTTCCCACCACTCTTTTGATCCTGCTACAGGTTTTACCCCGATCGGGGTATGCATCTTTGACACATCCTTTAATATCTTAGCGGCTATAAAAATGGCTTATTAATTATGCGGTTTATTTGGTCGCTCTCAGTTTTCAGAGCGCGTTAATGATGGAAGGTCAATGTGAAGATTGATGCATCCCGTCGGGGCATACTCACTGGTCGCTTGCGCAAAGCCAGTAACGGTATACGTCCGCCCTGGTCCGGTGATGAATCTCATTTTCTGACCCATTGCACCCGCTGCGACGCCTGTATTAATGCTTGTGAAAACAACATTCTGCAACGCGGCGCGGGTGGCTATCCGAGCGTTAATTTCAAAAATAACGAGTGCAGCTTCTGTTACGCCTGCGCGCAGGCTTGCCCCGAATCGCTATTTTCTCCGCGCCACACCAGGGCCTGGGATTTGCAGTTCACCATTGGGGATGCGTGCCTGGCGTATCAGTCAGTTGAATGCCGCCGCTGTCAGGATAGCTGCGAGCCAATGGCAATAATCTTTCGCCCGACGCTCTCCGGGATCTACCAGCCGCAACTTAATAGCCAACTTTGCAACGGATGTGGAGCATGTGCAGCCAGCTGTCCGGTATCAGCCATAACTGCGGAGTATCTCCATGCACACTAACTGGCAAGTTTGCAGCCTGGTCGTGCAGGCCAAAAGCGAACGAATTTCAGACATCAGCACCCAACTGAACGCCTTTCCCGGCTGTGAAGTTGCTGTCAGCGACGCGCCGAGCGGTCAGTTGATTGTGGTGGTGGAAGCAGAAGACAGCGAAACGCTGATCCAAACCATTGAGTCAGTACGCAACGTAGAGGGCGTGCTGGCGGTGTCGCTGGTTTATCACCAGCAGGAAGAGCAAGGTGAGGAAACACCATGAAACTCAGTCGTCGTAGCTTTATGAAAGCTAACGCCGTTGCGGCCGCTGCGGCGGCTGCCGGTCTCAGCGTGCCGGGCGTTGCCCGCGCCGTTGTTGGTCAGCAGGAAGCCATTAAATGGGATAAAGCGCCGTGCCGTTTCTGCGGTACTGGTTGCGGCGTTCTGGTCGGAACGCAGCAGGGGCGTGTGGTGGCCTGTCAGGGCGACCCAGACGCACCGGTTAACCGTGGCCTGAACTGCATTAAGGGCTATTTCCTGCCCAAAATCATGTACGGTAAAGACCGTTTGACGCAGCCGCTGCTGCGTATGAAAAACGGTAAATATGACAAAGAAGGCGAATTTACCCCAATCACCTGGGATCAGGCTTTCGATGTGATGGAAGAGAAATTCAAAACCGCCCTGAAAGAAAAAGGGCCGGAATCGATCGGTATGTTCGGTTCTGGTCAGTGGACTATCTGGGAAGGTTATGCCGCCTCCAAGCTGTTTAAAGCGGGCTTCCGTTCGAACAACATCGACCCGAACGCGCGTCACTGTATGGCGTCGGCAGTAGTTGGCTTTATGCGTACCTTTGGTATGGATGAGCCGATGGGCTGCTATGACGACATCGAGAAGGCTGACGCGTTTGTGCTGTGGGGCGCAAACATGGCGGAGATGCACCCGATCCTCTGGTCGCGCATCACCAACCGTCGTCTCTCTAACCAGAACGTCACCGTGGCGGTGCTTTCTACCTACCAGCATCGTAGCTTCGAGCTGGCGGATAACGGCATCATCTTTACGCCACAGTCTGACCTGGTGATCCTGAACTACATCGCCAACTATATCATTCAAAACAATGCGATAAATCAGGACTTCTTCAGCAAACACGTTAATCTGCGTAAAGGGGCGACGGACATCGGCTACGGTTTACGTCCGACCCATCCGCTGGAAAAAGCAGCGAAGAATCCAGGTTCTGACGCCTCCGAACCGATGAGCTTTGAAGATTACAAAGCCTTCGTTGCTGAGTATACGCTGGAAAAAACTGCCGAAATGACCGGCGTGCCGAAAGACCAGTTAGAACAACTGGCGCAGCTGTATGCCGATCCGAACAAGAAAGTCATCTCCTACTGGACGATGGGCTTCAACCAGCATACTCGTGGCGTGTGGGCCAACAACCTGGTCTACAACCTGCACCTGCTGACCGGCAAAATTTCCCAGCCGGGTTGCGGTCCGTTCTCCCTGACCGGGCAGCCTTCCGCGTGCGGTACTGCGCGTGAAGTGGGCACCTTTGCTCACCGTCTGCCTGCGGACATGGTGGTGACTAACGAGAAACACCGTGATATCTGCGAGAAGAAGTGGAATATCCCGAGCGGCACCATTCCGGCGAAAATCGGTTTGCACGCGGTGGCACAAGACCGTGCGCTGAAAGACGGCAAGCTGAATGTTTACTGGACTATGTGTACCAACAACATGCAGGCCGGGCCGAACATTAATGAAGAGCGTATGCCGGGCTGGCGCGATCCGCGCAACTTCATCATCGTCTCCGATCCGTATCCGACAGTCAGTGCGCTGGCCGCCGACTTGATCCTGCCGACCGCAATGTGGGTAGAGAAAGAGGGCGCTTACGGTAATGCCGAACGCCGTACTCAGTTCTGGCGTCAGCAGGTACAGGCACCGGGCGAAGCGAAATCGGATCTCTGGCAGTTAGTCCAGTTCTCCCGCCGCTTCAAAACAGAAGAAGTATGGCCGGAAGAGCTGCTGGCGAAGAAACCGGAACTGCGTGGCAAAACGCTGTACGAAGTTCTGTATGCCACCCCCGAAGTGAGCAAATTCCCGGTATCCGAACTGGCGGAAGATCAGCTGAACGATGAATCCCGCGAGCTGGGCTTCTATCTGCAAAAAGGGCTGTTCGAAGAGTACGCATGGTTTGGTCGCGGTCACGGTCACGATCTGGCACCGTTCGATGACTACCACAAAGCGCGCGGTCTGCGCTGGCCGGTGGTGAACGGTAAAGAAACGCAGTGGCGTTACAGCGAAGGTAACGACCCGTACGTGAAAGCGGGCGAAGGCTATAAGTTCTACGGTAAACCGGATGGCAAAGCGGTGATCTTCGCACTGCCGTTCGAACCGGCGGCGGAAGCACCGGATGAAGAGTACGATCTGTGGCTCTCTACCGGACGCGTTCTGGAGCACTGGCACACCGGCAGTATGACTCGCCGTGTACCAGAACTGCACCGCGCCTTCCCGGAAGCGGTACTGTTTATTCACCCGCTGGATGCGAAAGCGCGCGATCTGCGCCGTGGCGACAAAGTGAAAGTGGTTTCTCGCCGTGGCGAAGTGATCTCGATTGTTGAAACGCGCGGTCGTAACCGCCCGCCGCAGGGCCTGGTGTACATGCCGTTCTTCGACGCCGCACAGCTGGTTAACAAACTGACGCTGGATGCGACCGATCCGCTCTCGAAAGAGACGGACTTCAAGAAGTGCGCGGTCAAACTGGAGAAGGTGTAAGCCATTATGTCCCGGTCAGCGAAACCTCAAAATGGTCGCCGCCGCTTTCTGCGCGATGTCGTTCGCACAGCAGGCGGGCTGGCTGCCGTGGGTGTGGCGCTGGGGTTACAACAGCAAACCGCACGCGCATCTGGCGTGCGGTTGCGCCCGCCCGGAGCCATAAACGAGAACGCCTTTGCCAGTGCCTGTGTGCGTTGCGGTCAGTGTGTTCAGGCTTGCCCTTATGACACCTTAAAACTGGCGACGCTGGCTTCTGGCCTGTCGGCGGGCACGCCATATTTTGTCGCACGGGATATTCCTTGCGAAATGTGTGAGGACATTCCGTGCGCCAAAGTGTGCCCTAGCGGTGCGCTGGATCGTGAGATCGAATCGATCGACGACGCGCGGATGGGGCTGGCGGTGCTGGTGGACCAGGAAAACTGTCTCAACTTTCAGGGGCTGCGCTGCGATGTTTGTTATCGCGAATGCCCGAAAATTGATGAGGCCATCACCCTGGAGCTGGAGCGCAACACGCGTACCGGTAAGCACGCCCGCTTTCTGCCGACGGTTCACAGCGACGCCTGTACCGGTTGCGGTAAGTGCGAAAAAGTGTGCGTGCTGGAACAACCGGCAATCAAGGTGTTACCGCTGTCACTGGCGAAAGGGGAGTTAGGTCACCATTACCGCTTCGGCTGGCTGGAGGGGAACAATGGCAAATCGTAAACGTGACGCCGGGCGCGAGGCGCTGGAGAAAAAAGGCTGGTGGCGCAGTCACCGTTGGCTGGTATTGCGTCGCCTTTGTCAGTTCTTCGTGCTGGGGATGTTTTTGAGCGGCCCGTGGTTTGGTGTGTGGATTTTGCACGGCAACTACAGCAGTAGCCTGTTATTCGACACCGTTCCGCTGACCGATCCGCTGATGACGCTGCAAAGTCTTGCCAGCGGTCATCTGCCTGCCACGGTGGCGTTGACCGGTGCGGTAATTATCACCGTGCTCTACGCCCTGGCAGGAAAGCGATTATTTTGCAGTTGGGTCTGCCCGCTGAACCCGATTACCGACTTAGCGAACTGGTTGCGCCGGCGTTTTGACCTTAATCAGTCTGCGACGATCCCGCGCCACATTCGCTACGTGCTGTTGGTGGTCATTCTGGTGGGTTCGGCCTTAACTGGCACGCTCATCTGGGAATGGATCAACCCCGTTTCCCTGATGGGGCGTAGCCTGGTAATGGGCTTCGGTAGCGGCGCGCTGCTTATTCTCGCGCTGTTTTTATTTGATCTACTGGTCGTTGAACACGGCTGGTGCGGGCACATTTGTCCGGTTGGTGCACTGTATGGCGTGCTGGGTAGCAAAGGTGTGATTACCGTTGCGGCCACCGATCGGCAGAAATGTAACCGCTGTATGGATTGTTTTCATGTTTGCCCGGAACCGCATGTGCTACGTGCCCCGGTGCTGGATGAACAAAGCCCGGTGCAGGTCACCAGCCGCGATTGCATGACGTGCGGTCGCTGCGTGGATGTCTGTTCTGAGGATGTATTTACAATAACTACACGATGGAGTTCGGGAGCGAAATCATGAAAAGCCATGACCTGAAGAAGGCGCTGTGTCAATGGACGGCGATGCTGGCCCTGGTGGTGAGCGGCGCAGTTTGGGCGGCTAATGGCGTCGATTTTAGCCAGTCGCCGGAAGTATCCGGGACGCAGGAAGGGGCCATTCGGATGCCAAAAGAGCAGGAACGAATGCCGCTGAACTATGTGAATCAGCCGCCAATGATCCCGCATAGCGTTGAAGGTTATCAGGTAACGACCAATACCAACCGCTGCTTACAATGCCACGGTGTCGAAAGCTATCGCACCACTGGCGCGCCGCGTATCAGTCCTACTCACTTTATGGACAGCGACGGCAAAGTGGGCGCGGAAGTGGCTCCGCGTCGTTATTTCTGTCTGCAATGTCACGTACCGCAGGCCGATACCGCGCCAATCGTGGGGAATACCTTTACCCCATCAAAAGGTTACGGGAAATAAGAGGTTATTATGGGAAATTCTGACCGTAAGCCTGGTCTGATTAAGCGCCTGTGGAAATGGTGGCGTACCCCCAGCCGTCTGGCGCTGGGGACGCTGCTGTTGATCGGTTTTGTCGGCGGCATCGTCTTCTGGGGCGGCTTTAACACCGGTATGGAAAAAGCCAACACCGAAGAGTTCTGCATTAGCTGCCACGAAATGCGTAACACGGTGTATCAGGAATACATGGATTCCGTGCACTACAACAACCGTAGCGGCGTGCGTGCGACCTGCCCAGATTGTCACGTTCCGCACGAGTTTGTGCCGAAGATGATACGCAAGCTCAAAGCAAGTAAAGAGCTGTATGGTAAAATTTTTGGCGTTATTGACACGCCGCAGAAATTTGAAGCTCATCGCCTGACGATGGCACAGAATGAGTGGCGGCGCATGAAGGACAATAACTCGCAGGAGTGCCGTAACTGTCACAACTTCGAGTATATGGATACAACCGCCCAGAAATCTGTTGCCGCTAAGATGCACGACCAGGCGGTGAAAGATGGGCAAACCTGTATTGATTGCCATAAAGGGATAGCGCACAAGCTGCCCGATATGCGCGAAGTCGAGACAGGTTTTTAACAGGGTTATTGCGTGGGTATGCTTGAAGCCAGAGAATTACTTTGCGAGCGGGATGAACGAACCTTATTTAGTGGTTTGTCATTTACGCTGAACGCAGGAGAGTGGGTACAAATCACCGGCAGCAACGGCGCGGGGAAGACAACACTTCTCCGTTTGCTGACGGGATTGTCTCGCCCTGATGCGGGTGACGTTCTCTGGCAAGGGCAGCCCTTGCATCAGGTACGCGACAGCTACCATCAAAACCTGTTATGGATAGGCCATCAGCCGGGGATCAAAACCCGGCTGACGGCGTTAGAAAATCTGCACTTTTATCATCGCGATGGCGATACCGCACAATGTCTGGAAGCTCTGGCACAGGCCGGGCTTGCCGGATTCGAAGATATTCCGGTAAATCAACTTTCTGCCGGGCAACAACGCCGCGTCGCTTTAGCGCGTCTGTGGTTGACCCGTGCCACGTTATGGATCCTCGACGAGCCTTTTACCGCGATTGACGTTAACGGCGTCGATCGTCTGACCCAGCGTATGGCGCAGCATACGGAGCAGGGGGGGATTGTGATTCTGACTACCCACCAGCCGCTCAACGTTGCTGAAAGTAAAATTCGCCGCATTTCACTGACGCAAACGAGGGCCGCATGATGTTCTGGCGCATTTTCCGTCTTGAGCTGCGCGTAGCGTTTCGCCATAGCGCCGAAATCGCCAACCCGCTCTGGTTCTTCCTGATTGTAATTACCCTTTTTCCGCTCAGTATCGGTCCGGAGCCGCAACTGCTGGCGCGTATTGCACCGGGCATTATCTGGGTTGCTGCGCTGCTTTCATCCTTGCTGGCGCTGGAGCGACTGTTCCGTGACGATTTGCAGGACGGCAGTCTTGAACAATTGATGTTGTTGCCGTTACCCTTGCCCGCCGTTGTGCTGGCGAAGGTGATGGCGCACTGGATGGTAACCGGTCTGCCGTTACTCATCCTCTCGCCTCTGGTGGCATTGCTACTGGGAATGGACGTTTATGGCTGGCAAGTGATGGCGCTGACGCTGCTGCTGGGAACCCCAACGCTTGGCTTTCTCGGCGCACCTGGCGTGGCACTGACGGTGGGACTTAAGCGCGGCGGCGTGCTACTGAGCATTCTGGTGTTACCGCTGACTATCCCATTACTCATCTTTGCCACCGCCGCGATGGACGCGGCTTCGATGCATTTGCCCGTTGACGGGTATCTGGCAATTTTAGGCGCGTTGCTGGCAGGCACCGCGACATTAAGTCCTTTTGCGACGGCGGCAGCGTTAAGAATCAGCATTCAATAACGCTGGATTACTGATTTTTGTTCAAGTCTGGTATCGAAACTATGTGGAAAACACTGCATCAACTGGCGATCCCACCACGGCTGTACCAAATCTGTGGCTGGTTTATACCGTGGCTGGCAATCGCCAGTGTGGTTGTGCTTACCGTCGGCTGGATCTGGGGATTCGGCTTTGCCCCCGCTGATTATCAACAGGGAAATAGCTACCGCATTATCTATCTGCATGTACCTGCGGCGATCTGGTCAATGGGGATTTATGCCTCAATGGCGGTGGCCGCGTTTATCGGCCTGGTCTGGCAGATGAAAATGGCCAACCTGGCGGTGGCGGCGATGGCGCCCATTGGTGCCGTGTTTACCTTTATTGCCCTGGTCACCGGTTCTGCGTGGGGAAAACCGATGTGGGGCACCTGGTGGGTATGGGACGCACGCCTGACTTCTGAACTGGTGCTGCTGTTTTTGTATGTGGGTGTGATTGCCCTGTGGCACGCCTTCGACGACCGCCGTCTGGCGGGCCGTGCGGCAGGTATCCTGGTGCTGATTGGCGTGGTGAATCTGCCGATTATTCATTACTCCGTGGAGTGGTGGAACACTCTGCATCAGGGATCAACGCGGATGCAGCAAAGTATCGATCCGGCGATGCGTTCGCCGCTGCGCTGGTCGATTTTCGGCTTCCTGCTGCTGTCTGCCACGCTGACGCTGATGCGGATGCGTAATTTGATTTTGCTGATGGAAAAACGCCGTCCGTGGGTGAGTGAACTGATACTGAAAAGAGGCCGTAAATGACCCCTGCATTTGCTTCCTGGAATGAATTTTTCGCAATGGGCGGTTACGCCTTTTATGTCTGGCTGGCGGTGGTGATGACCGTTATTCCGCTGGTGGTTTTGGTCGTGCACTCGGTGATGCAGCATCGCGCAATTCTGCGTGGCGTGGCGCAACAGCGGGCGCGTGAGGCGCGTTTACGTGCTGCGCAACAGCAGGAGGCTGCATGAATATTCGCCGTAAAAACCGCTTGTGGATTGCCTGTGCCGTGCTGGCGGGGCTGGCGCTGACGATTGGCCTGGTGCTGTATGCGCTGCGCTCGAATATCGATCTTTTTTATACGCCGGGGGAGATTCTCTACGGCAAACGTGAAACCCAACAGATGCCGGAAGTCGGGCAGCGCCTGCGCGTCGGCGGAATGGTGATGCCGGGGAGCGTGCAGCGCGATCCCAATTCGCTGAAAGTAACGTTCACCATTTACGACGCTGAAGGCTCAGTGGATGTCTCTTACGAAGGCATTTTGCCGGATCTGTTCCGTGAAGGGCAGGGCGTTGTGGTGCAGGGCGAGCTGGAAAAAGGCAATCATATCCTCGCGAAAGAAGTGCTGGCGAAACACGATGAAAACTATACGCCGCCAGAAGTCGAAAAAGCGATGGAAGCGAATCACCGTCGCCCGGCGAGTGTTTATAAGGATCCAGCATCATGATGCCAGAAATTGGTAACGGGCTGCTGTGCCTGGCGCTAGGAATTGCGCTGCTGCTGTCCGTGTATCCGTTATGGGGCGTGGCGCGCGGAGATGCGCGCATGATGGCGTCTTCCCGCTTGTTTGCCTGGCTACTGTTCATGACTGTGGCTGGCGCATTTCTGGTGCTGGTCAATGCTTTCGTGGTCAACGACTTTACCGTCACCTATGTTGCCAGCAACTCCAATACCCAGCTTCCGGTGTGGTATCGCGTGGCGGCTACCTGGGGCGCGCATGAAGGTTCACTGCTGCTGTGGGTGTTGCTGATGAGCGGCTGGACGTTTGCGGTAGCGATTTTTAGCCAGCGTATTCCGCTGGATATTGTTGCTCGCGTACTGGCGATAATGGGGATGGTCAGCGTCGGATTTTTGCTGTTCATTCTCTTTACCTCAAACCCGTTCTCCCGCACGCTGCCGAACTTCCCGATTGAAGGTCGCGATCTTAACCCGCTGTTGCAGGATCCGGGGCTAATCTTCCATCCGCCTCTGCTTTATATGGGGTACGTCGGCTTCTCGGTGGCGTTTGCTTTTGCCATTGCTTCTTTGCTGAGTGGGCGTCTGGACAGCACTTACGCACGCTTTACCCGTCCGTGGACGCTGGCGGCGTGGATCTTCCTGACGCTCGGCATTGTGCTCGGTTCCGCATGGGCCTATTACGAACTCGGCTGGGGTGGCTGGTGGTTCTGGGATCCGGTAGAAAACGCCTCATTTATGCCGTGGCTGGTGGGGACTGCGCTGATGCACTCACTGGCGGTCACTGAACAACGCGCCAGCTTCAAAGCGTGGACATTACTGTTGGCAATCAGTGCCTTCTCGCTGTGTCTGCTGGGGACTTTCCTGGTGCGTTCCGGCGTGCTGGTATCGGTACACGCGTTTGCGTCTGATCCGGCGCGCGGTATGTTTATCCTCGCCTTTATGGTACTGGTGATTGGCGGTTCGCTGCTGCTGTTTGCCGCGCGTGGACACAAAGTTCGCTCACGCGTAAACAATGCGCTGTGGTCGCGGGAATCTTTGCTGTTAGCGAACAACGTTTTGCTGGTCGCCGCGATGCTGGTGGTATTGCTGGGGACGCTGCTGCCGCTGGTGCACAAGCAACTGGGGCTGGGCAGTATTTCGATTGGCGAACCGTTCTTCAACACTATGTTTACCTGGCTAATGGTGCCGTTTGCGCTGTTGCTTGGCGTCGGCCCTCTGGTGCGCTGGGGGCGCGATCGCCCACGCAAGATCCGCAATTTATTGATTATCGCCTTCATCTCAACGCTGGTGCTGTCTCTGCTGTTGCCGTGGCTGTTTGAGAGCAAAGTTGTGGCGATGACGGTGCTCGGCCTGGCAATGGCCTGCTGGATTGCGGTGCTGGCAATTGCGGAAGCTGCGCTGCGTATTTCACGCGGCACGAAAACCACCTTCAGTTATTGGGGGATGGTGGCGGCTCACCTGGGGCTGGCAGTGACAATTGTTGGCATTGCTTTTAGTCAGAACTATAGCGTTGAGCGTGATGTGCGCATGAAGTCCGGCGATAGCGTCGATATTCATGAATATCGCTTCACCTTCCGTGATGTCAAAGAGGTGACTGGCCCGAACTGGCGTGGCGGTGTGGCGACTATCGGCGTAACGCGAGATGGCAAGCCGGAAACAGTGCTGTATGCAGAAAAACGTTATTACAACACTGCCGGGTCGATGATGACCGAAGCGGCGATTGACGGCGGCATCACGCGTGACCTGTACGCCGCGCTCGGTGAAGAGCTGGAAAACGGCGCGTGGGCAGTTCGTCTTTACTACAAACCGTTTGTTCGCTGGATCTGGGCGGGCGGGCTGATGATGGCGTTGGGCGGGCTGCTGTGCCTGTTTGATCCTCGCTATCGCAAGCGCGTGAACCCGCAAAAAACTGCGCCGGAGGCTGTATGAAGCGCAAAGTATTGTTAATTCCTTTGATTATCTTCCTGGCGATTGCCGCAGCATTGTTGTGGCAGCTGGCGCGTAATGCCGAAGGGGATGATCCGACCAATCTGGAATCGGCGCTCATTGGCAAGCCAGTGCCGACGTTTCGCCTCGAATCACTGGACAATCCGGGGCAGTTTTATCAGGCAGATGTGCTGACCCAAGGCAAACCGGTGCTGCTCAACGTCTGGGCGACCTGGTGCCCGACCTGCCGTGCGGAACATCAATATCTGAATCAGCTTTCTGCGCAGGGCATCCGCGTGGTGGGTATGAACTATAAAGACGACAGGCAGAAAGCAATTAGCTGGCTGAAAGAACTGGGCAATCCTTACGCGTTAAGTCTGTTTGACGGTGACGGCATGTTAGGGCTGGATCTCGGCGTGTATGGCGCGCCAGAAACGTTTCTCATCGATGGCAACGGCATCATTCGCTATCGCCATGCGGGCGATCTCAATCCTCGCGTCTGGGAAGAAGAGATCAAGCCGCTGTGGGAGAAATACAGTAAGGAGGCCGCACAATGAGGTTTTTATTGGGCGTGCTGATGCTGATGATCTCCGGCTCGGCGCTGGCGACCATCGACGTGTTGCAGTTTAAAGATGAAGCACAGGAACAGCAGTTCCGCCAGCTCACGGAAGAACTGCGCTGCCCGAAATGCCAGAACAACAGTATTGCCGATTCCAACTCGATGATTGCCACTGACCTGCGCCAGAAAGTGTATGAACTGATGCAGGAAGGTAAAAGCAAGAAAGAGATTGTTGATTATATGGTGGCGCGTTACGGCAACTTCGTCACTTACGATCCGCCATTAACACCGCTGACCGTGCTGCTGTGGGTGCTGCCAGTTGTCGCTATTGGTATCGGCGGCTGGGTGATTTACTCCCGCTCGCGGCGTCGGGTGCATGTGGCGCAGGAGGAGTTTCCTGAACAAAGCGTGCCGGAAGGTAAGCGTGCCGGATATGTTGTTTATCTGCCGGGTATTGTGGTGGCGTTAATTGTGGCAGGCGTCAGCTACTACCAGACTGGCAATTATCAGCAGGTAAAAGTTTGGCAGCAGGCCACGGCACAGGCTCCGGCGTTGCTGGACAGGGCGCTCGATCCGAAAGCCAATCCGCTCAACGAAGAAGAGATGTCACGTCTTGCGCTGGGAATGCGTACTCAACTGCAAAAAAATCCAGGAGATATTGAAGGCTGGATTATGTTGGGTCGCGTTGGGATGGCGCTGGGTAACGCCAGTATCGCGACCGATGCATATGCTACTGCGTATCGCCTCGATCCGAAGAACAGCGATGCCGCACTGGGTTATGCTGAAGCGTTGACACGTTCATCTGATCCCAACGACAACCGCCTCGGCGGCGAGTTGTTGCGTCAACTGGTGAGAAGTGACCACAGCAATATTCGCGTGCTGAGCATGTATGCGTTTAACGCCTTTGAGCAGCAGCGATTTGGCGAAGCCGTTGCCGCGTGGGAGATGATGTTGAAACTCTTGCCTGCCAACGATACTCGCCGTGCGGTGATTGAGCGCAGTATCGCGCAGGCGATGCAGCATTTGTCGCCGCAGGAGAGTAAGTAAGAAGAAGCCCGATGGTGACGCCATTGGAGCCAGGCGGATGACAACGTGCGCTATGTTTATGCCGGATGCGGCGTGATCGCCTTATTCGGCCTACAAAATCGTGCAAATTCAATACATTGCTCGATCTGAGTAGGCCTGATAAGCATAGCGCATCAGGCAGTTTTGCGTTTGTCATCAATCTCAGCCCGATGATAAATCCATCGGGCTATTTTTTTATTGTGTCCCGCGTTGTTGCAGGAACAGAATGGTGGCCGCCACGCGTGAGCGGACATTGAGTTTACGCAGCAGATTGCGAATGTGCACTTTTACCGTCTGCTCAGAAATATTCAACACCGAGGCAATTTGCTTATTCGACAGCCCTTGCGCCAGCTCGTGCAGAACATCCAGCTCACGCTCCGTCAGCACGCTGAAGGGATCTTCTTCCGCACCGAACATTTCACGTTCGCGCAAGTACTGATTGACGCGTTCGCTAAAGACTTTGCTGCCTTTTGCTCCGGCGCGAATTGCTTCCAGCAATACTTCCGGGTCGCTGTCTTTTAGCAGATAGCCGTCTGCGCCTGCGTCTATCAGTGCAAAGACATCGCTGGAGGCATCTGATACGGTTAGGATAATAATTTGCGCGGTAACGCCATCCCTGCGCAAGGCATTGAGGGTATCCAGGCCACTCATACCTTTCATATTGAGATCCAGCAAGATAACGTCGATATCCAGTCGATTAGCCAGATCGATAGCACTAGCGCCGTCGCCTGCTTCGGCGACCACTTCAAAACCAGGATCAAGCTCCAGTAACTGACGAACACCGCGTCGCATAAGTGGATGATCATCCACAATCATCACCTGAAAAGGCGTTGCTTCAGGCATAGTAGTCTCCTGAGGTTTTATTAGAATCATTATGTTTGAGCGTAGCGTTGGTAACGCTACCAGGCGCGTGAATGTTACCCCATTTTATGTATGGGCATGTAGTAAAACTGCAAGTGAGGGTAGCAAGACAATGCTGTGGATATAAGAAAACCAACCTTAAAGGTTGGTTTTCTTAGGATTTTTGGTCCACGAGAGTAGTTTAATTGAGCCTGTAACTGTGTGATTTTAAAGATGTAGATTAATTGAGTTTTGAAATCGTATATCCAAACGTATAACTAAAATGATTTGCTGCAAAAATGTACAGCTTTAACCGTTATCATTTTCCGGCTATTCGCTATGAAGCTGGCTGGTGGATAAGCACGGATAACCTGACATCTACAGCCGCCTTAAAAGCTGAACCCGACAAGCATATCGGCATCATGCCCACCAGCGTGACGCATTTTTTTAATTGCGCGGGCGTAAAAATTTGACGGGGCGGACAGTTCCATAAGTAATGGATTGCAGGAATTTCGCCCCCCCTCCTGAATGCAATTTTTCGTATATATATACAAAACCACCCGTCCCACCTGTCCCGCCTGTCCCACTGGCACCTAACAAATTGATTTTGTTAGAAATAAATTAGGTAAGGTGGGACAAGTCCAGGCTGTTTTGGGACAAGTTGGGGGGGGAGGTGGGACAAGTCGAGCGAGTGAATCAAGCCGTGTTAGCGCGGTAAAGCGACAGTGCCGCCGCAATTTTGCGTTGTCGGGAGGCCACCGTAACAGCCACCATACGCGCACAATCTTCGGTGGTAACGCAATCCAGACGTGCGCAACATCCCCAGATAGGAAATCATTACCTAGCACAGCTAATTGCGCCAGAATCGATTACAGCGCGTTCTGTGGCATTCAAGAACGGCTATCACTAGTGTATTGATATGTAATCCGCATATGAGTTTAAGCAACAAAATGATCCCCTTTCGAAAAAGGCACTAACCGTTTTTTCCGAAATGATCCGTTGGTGATTTTGTAACTTATTGTTTTGTAGATGTAATTTTAAATTTGGTAGGGTTATAAATAGGGGGCGTTTTTGTCAAGAATTGCAAATAATGCTCGTTTATTGTTCTTTATTTGTTTGTTTTCTGTTCGTTGATGGGGGAGCATTTTGCACTTTTTGGGGGATCATTTCGGAGGGGTGGGGCTGGCAACACGCCAGCACCCTCGATGCGTTTGTTTTTAGCAGTACTCCCAGTCTGTGGCTAGTAGGCTCTCAGGAGATAGCGTAACGCTATCCTCTGTGACGGGATTCAACGCAATCAAATCGTTTCCGCGCCGTTCGAGAAAGACGATGTACGGAAGATGCCAGGCACTGCGGCGAGCTGGCACGCGTCGGCCTGGCTGCAACTTGTCGAGAATATCCACCAGCGAAACGTTCATGTGATTCAAAAAACTCCTGAAACGCTCTACAACTCAATAACAAAAAATAATGCAGAACTGCCACTATAAAACCTTGTCTGTCTGGTAGTTCCGCCAGACAGATTTTGCGATTTCTATCCCCATATCCGCCTGTGTGCGGTGTGCTGCCTCTCTCAAGCTCCCGAAATTATCCAGCATGACGGGCGAACGTGCTGCCTTGTGGATACATTTCGCGCGACGCTTTACTGCCTGTTCGCGCTCCTTATCGGTGTTCACCTGTTGCATGACCTCAGCCCATCGGGCCGCCGCTCTCCGGTACAGGCCTTTAGCCTCCAGATCTTCCGCTTTGCTGTCGTGAATCATACTCATACGCCAGCTTGCTCCTTGTTCGACTTACGTTTGCGCTTCTCTTTCAGTGCCATCAGTCGTGCTTCCGCGTCCTGCTGTTCCAGTGGTGTCACTTCCCCACATGGTTGACCTTTCAGGTCGTAACGTGCTCCACCAGCGATTAAGGCACGGTAATAACGCGGAGAATGAGCATAAGATGCTAGCGCCACACGTAATGCCCCTGACCCAAAAGCCAGCGCCCTGACGGCAATATCCTGTATCAGGTCTTCAAATATCCCTACCTTAAGCGGCTTCGGTGATTCTAGGCTGAATAATTCAGGCCATAGTTCAATAAGACGGTTAACGCGCCTGCGGTTTTTGTCCTGGCGTTTGGTCATATGCCGCCACTGTGTCGCCCCTGTGGGCTTCTGTTTGCGGCTCTGCGGTGCGTTCTGATTGCCGGGTATCACTTTATGCGCCGATGTGGCTTTATCCTGCTGTTGTTTAGTCTGCGCGTTTTTCTGCAGTGTGCCGTAAATGCCTTTCGGTTTTCTGCTAATAGTCAGTGTGGTCATTATTTGTTAACCTCTGTTGCTGAATCCACTGGCAGTTAAAATGGTATTTCGTCCTCATACGGGTCATCCTGCTGGCTCGTCTGCTGCTTTGCCCTGTTCAGTGCGTCAGTAGCCTGCCCTTGCTGTCCTTTCCTGCCTCCAGGTCGCACGGTTCGCGCACTGATTACGCTGTCTGCGATGACCTGCCAGCCCTGCCGCATTTCCCCGTTCTGGTCTGTCCACTGGCTTATCTGCATGTTACCCGCCACGCTCACCAGTTCGCCTTTCTGGTGTTTTGCCAGTGCATCGGCCTGTCTGCCAAACGCCAGGACGGATAACCACATCGTCGCTGTTCCGTCATCTGCCTGACTGCACGGAAGGGGAACAGCCATACTAACCAGCGTCATTGGTGTTCCCTTGCTGGTGGTCTTTAACTGCGGGTCAGCCACCAGCCGCCCGTAAGCTGATATTTGTGCCGTCATGCTGTCTTCTCTCCGGTTTTAACGTTGGTGGTTGCCACCTGTTGTTCTGTCAGGTCAATGGCACGATATTGTGATTTTTTGTGGTTCACCTTCACACCTCTGCTCTCAATTTTTCGTATATATATACAAAACACGTCGTCCCAGTTGTCCCTGTTGTCCCAACAGTAACTAACCATATGATTTTGTTGAAAAATTGCCCCAAAAAATGGGACAACATAAGGCGATTTTGGGACGACATGAGGGGTTTTTGTGTTGTCCCGCCCTCCAGTCAGGTAAAAATACGTGTCGTCCCAAAATGCCGTGATGTTGTCCCAAAATGCCCCAATGTTGTCCCAGTGTCGTCCCACTTTTCACAGGTAAAACCAATATAATTCAATATGTTAATCTTTCTTATTGCCAGATGGGACAACAGGGACAACATATTTTTACCCCCTATACGCGAGGCTAATCACTTTCTGTCTCGTCTTCCTGTGTCAGCAAAAGGCCATACACCCTTAGCCGCGCCCCTTTCAGGTGTTTTAGCCGTGGTGTCCTGATTTGCCATCCCCTCCCGCTGGCTGGTTTTTTCAACATTCCTGCTTCGTGAAGGGCTCTTGCTACTGCATCCTTGTTAAATCCATTCGCTACATGTGACTGAAACGGATCAGGCAGGACATAAAACAAAACGGGCTCACCGTAACGCCCCTCGCTTTCCCTGTAGCCGTACAGTTCTGAAATCGGCAGGCTTGCAGGGTCATAATTGACAGGCGCAAACCTGCTCATGCCGTAGGCAGCAAGAAACGCCTCCGCCTGTTCAATAATCTGCCTGTGTTCCTTGTTACCCGTGCCGAACTCCTTCGCCCAGGCATTAAAGTTATGCTGAACTGCATCACGGCACGCCTGAACATCCCAGCCCGTAACATGGCCGGACAGCACAAGCGCGGCCTCCAGTATGGCGAATCGTTCCCCTACGCGATGAACCTGTTCGCCGTAGCTCTCCGGTATCAGGTTGCGCCACCGTTCACGGCACGCCCTTACCGTGTCCTTAGCCTCCTGCTGGTGGGCTGCCAGCCATTTAACCCATTCACGACCCGCCGCCCCGTGGTTTTCTGTCCAGGCGGCTTTTAACGCGTCTGCGTGCGCCTTTCCTGTGCTGTATTCGTGATACTGCGTAGACTTCTCCATCGGCACGTTAAGCAACCGGACAAGCTGCCCCGCCTTGACTTTTATCCCCTCACTTTTGAGGAATGTTTCAACGTCCATTTCTCCGGTGCTGATTGCCACCGTTCGCCAGCGTTTTATCTCCCTGTTGCCGCCGTCCTTCGCCCCCTGTAATTTCCCCGAACCGTTAAACAGCGTGTAAGCCGATGTGGATACCTCCCGTGCGTTTCCGGCCTGTCCTATCTCATCCAGTGGCAAAAGCCCGTCATTGTGCGCTTCTGCCTCGTTGGCGATACCTAACGCCGTTCCGTACCAGGTCAGCCGTTGCGCGTCCGGCTCTCCCCATAAACTTGATGCGATGTTCTGTGTGGTGGTTTTCCCTGCTGATGATTGTTCGAAAAGATGTACCCCGAAGCCGTCAGCGCCCACCAGCCCGATTAATGGTGCTGATAACGATACCGCCACACCCAGCATCATGGACGGATTACCACCAGCCAGTCGCGCCACGGTATCACGCCAGCCCACCGCTGTTCCCGCCACGGAATAACCATTAACGGCAGCCGTTTTTCCGGTAAACAGGATCGGTTTTTCAGACTCACCAATGACCGAACCGTCCGGCATGATGTACGCACCAAAATGCCAGCCCGTTGTAGGGCTTAGCTGCCATTCCTCATGGCTTCCGTTTAACTGCATCCAGTCCGCCAGGATGGCCCTGTATTTGCCGTTTGTTGTCACGTTCAGGCCGTGATCTTTAAGCAACCGCCAGCCGTCACGGTCGCCAATGCCACCACACGGGATCGCCATTGTGATGACTTCATGGTTTGCCGGTTTTTTCCAGCGCATCACGCGGTAATGCTCTTTACCGATTGTTCCTGTTCCCAGTAGTTCAAGCGGGGAACATAACCACGTCTCAGGCCGGATAATTTCGCCTGACTGTTTGTCAACTTTGGGCGTTACCCAGAAAACACCATCGGCGCGGCTTTCTACGCGGGGCTTTAATTCATCATCGCCATGACTTCCGGTGGCGTTTTCTTTTGTCGGAAGCCGGATAGCCAGCCCGTCATCGATGTTTTGGCGCTCACGTTCCAGATATTCGCGCCAGTTCTCCCGCTTTTGGCTGTGCATCCCGTCGGGGTAGTAATTCGCATCCCGTATGCCTGCCGCCGCCAGCTTTTGCGCAATGGCATTGATGTTTGATGGCTTGATGTGCCCTGCTTTGTACAGCCGGACACAATAGCGCCCGTCGTCAATGATGTTCAGATTTTCCAGTTCTGCCAGTTGCTGATCTCCAAGCCAGACAGGAGGCACGTTATCGCTAGCAAGTCGCCCGTCCATCTCCTGCCACTGATTCGCATGTGCCCAGGCATCACTACCCGCAAAAATGATAACCTCCGTCATTTTGTCGGCTGGCTGGTGCTTTAAATTCGGTGCGCGTTTCATTTCTTGCCCCCAGTAACCATCATTTCGCGGATTTTGCGGATATATCTTGCTGCACGGTTCTGATTTACGGTTTCACGATGATCCACCAGCGTAAAATCACGCTGGAACTGATAAACAGGCATTACACAGTCGTAGTTATAGCCTTCACGACGGTAGGTAATGCGTCGTTCACTCACGCCCTTAATCATTACCGTGCTGCCGTATTTATCCCGGAAAATATCGCCGGGGCGGATTTCAGGCCGAGCGAATCCGCTGGCAGTAAAGCCAGAATTTTTTGTTTTCATTTGTCGAATTACGTTTCTGTTAAAGTTCAACTACGGCACGGATCATCACCTGCGTGAACCCACAGCCGATTAACTCTTCTTTCAATATTGCTATAGCTGCACTAACGCAGGTGGCGTTCACGTTTTGCCGAATATCAATAACGTTGCCTTGATGATTTACAGCGCGTGCGGTTATCTGGAATCGCTTAAGCATGACTTACCCCCTGACGAATACGGGCAGCGAATACAGCAACACAGCCGGACGGGCAACGGTTACGCGCTTCCTGCTCGGTTGACGCCACGACGTGAACGACGCGGGAATCACTCGGATTAACGATGATAAAGCGCCAGATAAAGGCGTTCTGAGTATGTGCGAGGGCAGGGATAGTAGCCATTTGGCAGCCTCCTTTTGCGTTGGGATATACCCACCGCAGGAGGTGGTAAGCTCGCTGGCGGTGGACTGTACAGGGTTACCACAACTGGCGCAAAAGGAAACCAGCCTGACCGAAGTCAGCCCCATACAGCCCACCATTGATAAGGTGTGCGTGTGCGTCGATACAAAAAAAGACGCGTGGCGCGTCTGTATCGCCTTTTGCTTCAGCGGGGTGGTAATCCCGATCCCCGTTTTATAAGGGATTCGGTGAGTATATCCCGTTTTCCGGCTCATGTGGTCGGATGTGTTGATGGTATGTCCACCATACAAATTACTTTGCCCACCAGCCGCAAATGTGGCATTGTTGGCGATGCGTTCAAGTTTAATACATGTCCTCTGGCGGCCCTCTGCGGTCGCCTTTATTTTATTTGTAACAAGCATATTTCTTTTGTCGTTTAAGCTATGCGATTGTACGTTTCCGTTTAAAACGGAAGTGCGATTAGTTCAATTGATTCTTTCGTAAGGTTTGAACTGAATAATAACATCAGCCATATTTTTTATGGTTGAACGAAAACCTGCCCCTGTTTGGGCATTTTTGCCAGTATTCATAATGTTCTCTCTTAATTGTCTTGTTGCTTGATAGTAATCAGGCGAGCGTTAATCACGCTTACGCTTCGCGAGTTTCTCTCTCACGTTCTTTCAACCAAGCGAGCACCTCATCTTCATACCAGCCAATGCGACGCAGCCCGATACGGAATCCTTTGGGGAACCCGCCCTTGTTAATCATCTCCGTTAGGGTCGAGTCAGACTTGATGCGTAGCAAGGCCTTTACCTCTGGTCGTAAAAGAATAGCTCTCATCTTATTTCTCCTAAAGACAGCAAATATCACTTCTTGAATGAAAGTGACGGTAACCACATGAAGCATATAAAAAGAATACAAATCTATAAAAAAGTAAGTCAAGAGCCATTTGGCAAAAACTAATTATTTTTCTTCTAACTTTAAATAATGGGCGTTAGAAAGTTAAATGTATTTTTCTAACATAAAACTAAGCGGTTTAAATTGGCTCCAAATTGGCTCTTGGTTGGTGTCAATTAGGAACCAATAATTTTTAAATATTTTATTTTATTCCGCGTAATCCCCTGTGCCCGCTGGCGATGGTTGTTCCGGTTGCGGCTGCTTCCACAAAATTCCCCCACCAGCACATTAACACTTTACGTTTTTCCAGGTAGTTGCTTCGGTTGTATGCCCGTCTAACTTCGTTTGTGTCTACGTGGGCTAGTGCGGCTTCGATCACGTCAGGCTCAAATCCTTCCTCATTCGCCGCCGTGCTGAATATTGCGCGTAGTCCGTGAGATACCAGCACACCAGCGTAACCCATTCGCCGTAATGCTGCGTTTGCTGTCTGGCTGCTCATTGGTTGCACTGGATTTTTAAGACTTGGGAAAACATGCTCCCTTCGTGCGCTAATCGGCTTCATGGCTTCAAGCACTGCCATCGCCTGAGTGCAAAGAGGGATCACATGGTCACGGCGCATCTTCATGCGTCCGGCTGGTATCGTCCATGTTGCCGCCTCAAGATTGATTTCTTCCCACCGTGCGGCGGAGGCTTCGGCTGGACGGGTTGCGGTTAACAACTGCCACTCAATCAACAACTTGGTTTGTCGTTCTATGCTGGCAATCGTTAAATCGTTCATAAGTTGCGGCAACTGCTCTGGCCGAATAGTTGGCATGTGCTTTTTGGTGGGGGAAGGGAATGCCTTGCGGACGTTCGCGGCGGTGTTGATGTCAATCAGTCCACTGTTGGCAGCAAAATCCATCACTTCATTGATGCGCTGTAAAACGCGTTTCAGTGTTTCCAGGTTGCCACGCGCCTTGATGGGCGTGAGTATCTCAACAAAGCGGCGAGCGGTGAGAGTATCTATCGGTGTGTTTCCGATATACGGGAATACATATTTCTCTAGCGAGCGCCAGATGTCCTTGATCGTATTGTGGGCGAGATTCTGGTTTTTTTTCATTTCGTACCACGATGCGGCCACATTTTCGAACGTGTTGCCCTGTCGTCGAGCCTCTGCTTCGAGTTTTTGCCGTTCGTATTCCTGCGGGTCGGTTCCTGCCGCAATTAACGTCCTGTACTCGCTACGGCGTTTTCTGGCATCAGCCAGGGAGACTTCATCAAGCGATCCCAAACTAATGATTGTTCGTTTTTTGTTCGATGGTCGATAGTAGTTGAATCGCCATAGTTTCGAACCAGACGGCTTAATAACGAGAAAAAGCCCGCCGCCATCCTGTAAGGTGTATTCTTTTTCCGCTGGTTTAGCTGCTTTGATCTGTGTGGTGGTGAGTGGGGTCGCCTTTCTTGCCATACGTTTATGAATCCACGGGAAAAAACAGGTTCTAGTTATACGGATTTAGCTATGCGCCAGCCCGTATAACTAAACATATAACTAAAAAAAACGGCTGAAAACCACTGTTACCGTCGAATAACGATGACTAAAAACAATAAAAAAACCCGCTATTCAATGAATTAGCGGGCTTATTTCATAAAAACGATAATTAATAATGAGCGATTTGGTCGGCACGAGAGGATTTGAACCTCCGACCCCCGACACCCCATGACGGTGCGCTACCAGGCTGCGCTACGTGCCGACTCGTGGCTGCTTATACTACCGTTTTCCACACCGATTGCAAGTAAGATATTTTGCTAACTGATTTATAATTAATCAGTTAGCGATGAAACGCTTCTCGTCTGTCAGCACTTGCAATAACAAACTTAACTGTGGTTTTTCGTCTTTCACTCTTTCGCCACGTAAGTTGTAAGTGCGGTATTTACCGTTATTGTTCAGTACCAGCGTCATTTTCGGGGTGGTAATTGCCAGCGTATCGTTATCCGCCGCAGTCACCCAGTAATGACGGCGCTCAGGGTTGAACAAATCCTGACCTTGCGAATATTCGCTCGCTGGTGTGCTGACGTGTAGCAGACGTTGCATCAGCGTGGTCATCAGATCGGTATGGTCGGTCAGGGTATTAATTCGCTGTGCCGGTGTGCCTGGCCAGTGAATCACTAACGGCACCTGAAGATGACCGTGGGACCAGTCAAAGGTTTCTTCCTCTTCGACCAGCGGAATGCCCCGACCGGCAGTAATAATCACCACCGTATTGTCCAGCTTGCCGGACGCTTTCAGCGCATCAAGCACGCGGTTAATCTGGTCATCGACATTACCTGCCGCGCGGCTATATTTCCGTGCAAATGCTTGCTGGTTGCTGTCGTCAATGTTGGTGCCATTGAAAGATACCCATGAGAACCAGCGATTATCTTCTTGCGCGTAGCGGCTCAGCCAGTTGATCCACTGTGTGGCAGTCTGCTCATCGGATTGCGTGCGAACGCTCGGCATTGAGAAGTCTGACAACAATGCCTGACGATACAACGGGCTGGTAAAGCCATCGGATGAGAATAGCCCCAGTTGATAGCCTTGCTGGTTAAGCGCGGTAATTAATGCCGCAGGTGTACGGGTCGACAGAATGCCGTCCATATAACTTGGCGATATGCCATAGAACAGGCCAAAGATGCCGTTGTCGGTCGTGTTGCCGGAACTCATATGGCGCGTGAACGAAATATTTTGTTCCGCAAAGCCTGCCAGCGCAGGCATCTGCTGCTCAAAGCGTGAGTAGTTCAGGCCATCGACAGTAATCAGCAAGACGTTTTGCCCGGTGCCCATATCGCGGTAGCGCAGTTCGCTTAACGGATACTGTACGGAAACAGCATCTGGATTACCTTGCTCAATAAGACGGCGTTGATACTCCTGCGCATCAAGCAGACCATGCTTCTCAAGAAAACGTCGCGCCGTCATCGGGTACGAAAGCGGCAGGTTAGCGCGCTGCATGGTGATCGGGCGATAGAAGTTGGCATCGGCCCAGATATACACCACATGCGAGGCGATAAAGGCGATGAATAAGAATGCGGCCAGCGGACGGGCGAAGCGCCGACGACGTGTCAGGCTGCGCAGCTTTTGCCAGCTCCACGTCGCAAATACCAGTTCAAGCAATAATATTACCGGCACACTGATGAACATCAGCTGCCAGTCGCGCGCCATCTCATTTTCGTCCGGGTTGATAACCAACTGCCAGACGATGGGATTAAGATGGAGATGGAAACGGGTAAAGACTTCGCTATCGATCAGTAATAGCGTCATTCCCGCTGTTGCCAGAATGACGGACAAAAACCTCATCAGCCTCTGGGAGCCGACAATAAAGGTCAGCGGGAAGAGGATCAGCAAATAGGTGGCGAACACCAGGAAGCTGAAATGACCGATAATGCTTACGTAGGAATAAATACGACCCGCAAGCGTTGTCGGCCAGTCGGCGATAAACAGGTAACGGCTGCCAATGACGAGCGAAAGCAGAATATTGAACAGTGCAAACCAGTGCCCCCAACTGACCATCTGGGAGACTTTTTCACGGTAGCGCTGACGATGAGTTACCATAACCTGTTATCTGTTTCCCTTAGTGCGCTTTGTCTTCGTTGATAGAGGACTGTAAGGCGCGGGCAAAAGAGTTGGCAATCGCCTGGCGCTGAGCCGGGGCAATGCTGGTGTTGATAAGGTTGGTGACCATATTGCCTAACACCATCAGGGAAAGGTCGGTCGGAGCCTTATGTTTTTCCAGTACGTTGAGCAGCTCTGCGAGCAATTGTTCAACCTGTTCATCGCTGTAGCGGGAAATTTGTGGCATAAATCGAAATCAGTTAGTTGATGAAAGGGCAACATATTACCGTAGCAACGGTTTTTTTTCTGCTTTTTTATACTTTAAATCATTCGCGTTACGCCACCTTCTGTAAAATGACCGCCATCTTTTATTGCGTCGCTTAACCAGCGGTGGTTGAATACCGCCCGGTCTAAAAGGAGAGTTTATCATGAGTCTGGATATCAACCAGATTGCTCTGCACCAGCTTATCAAGCGTGATGAGCAGAACCTTGAGCTGGTGCTGCGCGATTCATTGCTGGAACCGACGGAAACCGTCGTTGAGATGGTGGCGGAGCTGCATCGTGTCTATAGCGCCAAGAATAAAGCCTACGGTTTGTTTAGCGAGGAAAGTGAACTGGCGCAGACGCTGCGCTTACAGCGTCAGGGCGAAGAAGACTTTCTGGCATTTAGTCGGGCAGCAACTGGTCGCCTGCGTGACGAACTGGCGAAATATCCTTTTGCTGACGGCGGCTTCGTGCTGTTTTGTCACTATCGCTATCTGGCGGTTGAGTATTTGCTGATTTGCGTACTGAACAATTTAAGCAGTATGCGCGTTAACGAAAACCTCGACATCAACCCAACCCATTATCTCGATATTAATCATGCTGATATCGTTGCGCGTATCGATTTGACCGAGTGGGAAACCAATCCAGAATCGACCCGTTATCTCACTTTCCTGAAAGGGCGAGTAGGGCGCAAAGTGGCTGATTTCTTTATGGACTTCCTCGGTGCCAGCGAAGGATTGAATGCGAAAGCGCAAAACCGTGGACTGTTACAGGCGGTCGATGACTTTACCGCCGAAGCGCAACTGGATAAAGCAGAACGGCAGAACGTTCGCCAGCAGGTTTATAGCTACTGTAATGAGCAATTGCAGGCGGGCGAAGAGATCGAGCTGGAGTCGCTGTCGAAAGAACTGGCGGGCGTCAGCGAAGTGAGCTTCACGGAATTTGCGGCTGAAAAAGGCTATGAACTGGAAGAGAGCTTCCCGGCAGATCGTAGCACGCTGCGTCAGTTGACTAAGTTTGCCGGTAGCGGTGGTGGCTTAACCATCAACTTTGATGCAATGCTGTTAGGCGAACGGATTTTCTGGGACCCGGCGACCGATACCCTGACCATTAAAGGCACGCCGCCGAACCTGCGCGATCAATTGCAGCGCCGGACGTCCGGCGGCAATTAATCGGTTTTGTGTTATGAATGCCAGATGCGGCGTGACGCCTTCTCTGGCCTGCAAATAACGGTAATACCTGTATGCCTGATAAGACGCACTGCGTCGCATCAGGCATAATCTGCGGATACAAAAAACCCCGCCGGAGCGGGGTTTTTTACAACTTATTCAGCAATTAAGCGCGAACGAAGTCGATGTGCTGCAGCTTCGGTTTGTACGGGTGACGCTGTACATCCTGAGCTTTAACTTTGATTTCTTTACCGTCAACAACGATGGTCAGAACTTCGCTGTAGAATTCAGCTTTAACTTGCATGTTCATGACTTTGTCGTGATCCAGCTCGATAGCCAGCGGCGCTTCTTTGCCACCGTAGATGATTGCCGGGAACTTGTTAGCGGCACGCAGGCGGCGGCTCGCACCCTTACCCTGCTCTTTACGTACTTCTGCGTTAATAGTAAACATTTCTTTCTCTCTTAAATTAATCCTGCTACAGGCGACCCAGCAACAGGTAAGTGATCTGCTTTGCGTATGCAAAAGCGGGCGAGATTCTATACTCAATCGCCTTATACATCAATCAAAACTACCATTAACCGCGTAATTCATGCGCCCGACGAAAACGACCTTCGTAATCGAACACTTTTTCACGCACTTGCCAGTACTGACCTTTCATGCGGGCAACAACAAAATCCGGATGGCGCAATAAGGCTTGCTGGGCGAGGATATCGGCGGCGGTTATCCAGCGCAGAGGGATGCCCGGTGTGCGCGTATGCGGGCGGATAAAAAGTTGTTCGAAGGCGGTACGCTGGGCGGGCGTTTGCAGACGGAAACGCTCACTCACATCCGCGCCGTCTTCATCGTAATAGGTGATTTTCAGCCATTCGCCTTTTTCGTCGTGACCATGCTGCAAAGACATGCCGCTACAGCGTAATACCAGCGCGTCTTTCAGTCGTAGCGCCGCTTTTAACATGTCGTCTGGATCAACCAGTACCGTGTCACATTCGCGGCAGCGTCGGGCGGCAATATCGTTTTCCGCGTTACATTGTGGGCAATTTTTAAAACGGAAACGGAAGTCACACTGTTCGCGATGACCGTCGTCATCTTCAAACCACCCCTGACAGCGACGACCAAAGTGTTCAATCAATGTACCGTCGGCGGTCGTTTTGCCCCAGAAGGTGTTGGCAAAACCGCAGGCAGGGCAGAAAACCTGTACCGGAACGTTGTCACTTTTGCCTTTTGGGGTGCCAACTTCTGGCGCGTAGAGATCGTGAGGATTACCCGCATAATCAAGAATTAAGCAATCAGTCTTGCCGGGCGCCAGACGCAGACCGCGTCCGACAAGTTGTTGGTAAAGACTCACTGATTCAGTAGGGCGCAGGATGGCGATAAGATCGACATGCGGGGCGTCAAATCCGGTGGTCAGTACCGCAACGTTGACCAGATAGCGAAAACGCTGGGCTTTAAAATCTTCAATTAATACATCACGTTCAGCGCCGGGTGTGTCACCGGTAATGAGTGCTGCATCTTCGGCGGGCAGCAATCCCACAATCTCTTTTGCGTGTTCAACCGTCGCGGCGAAAATCATCACCCCTTTGCGCGTTGCGGCGAACTCCATAATCTGGCTGATGATGTGCGGCGTAATACGTTGTTGTTTTTTCAGCTCGCGGTTGAGATCGGCTTCACTGAACAGCCCATTGCTCTGTGCCTGCAAGCGGCTGAAATCGTATTGCACTACCGGCATATCAAGCCGTTCTGGTGGCGTCAGATAGCCGTGTTTAATCATATAACGCAGCGGCAGCTCATAAATGCAGTCACGGAAAAGGGCTTTCTCGTCGCCACGTACCATGCCGTGATAATGGAACTGGTAGATCCAGCCTTTGCCCAGCCGAAAAGGCGTGGCGGTCAGCCCCAACAGGCGTAAGTGGGGATTCACTTTTGTCAGGTGAGTAAGGATTTGCTGATACTGGCTCTCTTCATCGTCGCCAATGCGGTGGCATTCATCGACAATCAACAGCGAAAATTCACCCTGAAAGGCATCGAGATTGCGAGCGACGGACTGCACGCTGCCAAACACCACTTTACCGTGGCTCTCTTTACGCTTCAGCCCGGCGGCAAAAATATCGGCTTCCAGCCCCAGCGCCTGATATTTTGCATGGTTTTGCGCCACCAGCTCTTTGACGTGCGCCAGCACCAGCACGCGACCACGCGCCAGCCGTGCCAGTTCCGCTATCACCAGGCTTTTACCTGCACCAGTAGGCAGCACGATAACGGCAGGAGTTTTATGACGACGAAAATGGTTGAGCGTGGCATCCACGGCTTCTTGCTGGTATGGACGGAGTGTAAAAATCATGGTCTCGCGTAGGTAGATTATTCTGCTAATAGTATGCCACGGATCTTTTTCTCTTGAGGGAAGTTATTAGACCGCTATACTGGGCGAACAACAGTTCAGATTTTCGGGTCATTACCCGACCTCCGTTTTTTACAGGCAAAATCACACACATGCGACTTGATAAATTTATCGCACAGCAACTCGGCGTTAGCCGTGCTATTGCCGGGCGTGAAATCCGCGGCAATCGTGTCACCGTCGATGGCGAAATCGTCCGTAATGCAGCGTTTAAACTGCTCCCTGAACACAGTGTGGCTTACGATGGAAACCCGCTGGCACAGCAACACGGACCACGTTACTTCATGCTCAATAAGCCTCAGGGCTATGTTTGTTCTACTGACGATCCGGATCACCCAACGGTGCTCTATTTTCTGGATGAACCTGTGGCGTGGAAACTACACGCAGCAGGGCGGCTGGATATCGACACTACCGGCCTGGTGCTGATGACTGACGATGGTCAGTGGTCGCACCGCATTACTTCTCCACGTCATCATTGCGAGAAAACCTACCTGGTGACGCTGGAGTCCCCGGTGGCAGCCGATACGGCAGAGCAGTTTGCTAAAGGCGTGCAGTTACATAACGAAAAAGATCTCA
Organism: Escherichia sp. MR; assembly: GCF_005280595.1. Taxonomy (NCBI): domain Bacteria; kingdom Pseudomonadati; phylum Pseudomonadota; class Gammaproteobacteria; order Enterobacterales; family Enterobacteriaceae; genus Escherichia; species Escherichia sp. MR. The sequence goes on from NZ_SZVK01000007.1 coordinate 73,906, forward strand.
CTAAGCCTGCTGTGCTGGAAGTGATTACGCCGACGCAGGTACGTCTGACCATCAGCGAAGGGCGTTATCATCAGGTGAAACGCATGTTCGCCGCCGTGGGTAACCACGTGGTTGAGCTGCATCGTGAACGTATTGGCGGCATTACGCTGGATGCTGATTTAGCACCCGGTGAATATCGTCCATTAACTGAAGAAGAAGTTGCCAGCGTCGTCTAACACTTTAATAACTTTCAGGAGCCCGTTGTGACCACCCGACAGCATTCGTCGTTTGCTATTGTTTTTATCCTTGGCCTGCTGGCCATGTTGATGCCGCTGTCGATTGATATGTATCTGCCCGCGCTGCCAGTGATTTCTGCGCAGTTTGGTGTGCCAGCGGGCAGTACGCAGATGACCCTGAGTACCTATATTCTGGGTTTTGCGTTGGGGCAGTTAATCTACGGGCCGATGGCAGATAGCTTCGGGCGTAAGCCGGTGGTTCTTGGCGGTACGCTGGTATTTGCTGCGGCGGCGGTGGCGTGTGCACTGGCGCAAACTATCGATCAGCTGATTGTGATGCGTTTCTTTCACGGGCTGGCAGCGGCGGCGGCCAGCGTGGTCATCAACGCCCTGATGCGCGACATCTACCCGAAAGAAGAGTTCTCGCGGATGATGTCGTTTGTCATGCTGGTAACGACCATTGCACCGCTGATGGCACCGATAGTTGGCGGTTGGGTGCTGGTGTGGCTGAGCTGGCATTACATTTTCTGGATCCTCGCCGTGGCGGCGATTCTGGCTTCGGCGATGATCTTCTTCCTGATCAAAGAAACGTTACCGCCGGAGCGTCGTCAGCCGTTTCACATCCGTACCACCATTGGCAACTTTGCCGCACTGTTCCGCCATAAGCGCGTCCTGAGTTATATGCTGGCCAGCGGTTTCAGCTTTGCCGGGATGTTCTCATTCTTAAGCGCCGGACCGTTTGTCTACATTGAAATTAACCACGTCGCGCCGGAAAACTTTGGTTATTACTTTGCGCTGAATATTGTTTTCTTGTTCGTGATGACCATCTTTAACAGTCGCTTTGTTCGCCGCATTGGCGCGCTGAATATGTTCCGGTCGGGGCTGTGGATACAATTTATTATGGCAGCGTGGATGGTCATCAGTGCGCTGCTGGGGTTGGGGTTCTGGTCGCTGGTAGTTGGTGTGGCGGCGTTTGTGGGCTGCGTGTCGATGGTGTCATCCAATGCGATGGCGGTCATTCTGGATGAGTTTCCCCATATGGCGGGAACGGCATCATCGCTGGCAGGAACCTTCCGCTTTGGTATTGGCGCCATTGTCGGTGCATTGCTCTCCCTTGCGACCTTTAACTCTGCATGGCCGATGATCTGGTCGATTGCGTTCTGTGCGACCTGCTCCATTCTCTTCTGTCTGTACGCCAGTCGGCCGAAAAAACGGTGATCTATTGCACAACGGGGAAGCTAAAAGGCTTCCTTTGTTGATGCATGTCAACCACAAATCCATCATTCCCCCGATATATGTTTATTTTATGTAAAATCAATTTATGTAAAAAGTCACATCATTGTAGTTAAAAAGGTTGAGTTAGATCGCAGAAACGGGTACATATAGCCCCGCAAACGTGACCACGCCCGCAGATATTATTTAAATCAGAGCCATAGAGGCCACGCAGGCGAGGCATCAATCTTTACGATCTGTTTAAAGACGGGTTGTTGTTGATGTGTTAAAATTGATGTAAACAAATTGTGAAGTAAATGTGCTTCCGGGGAAAATAAGTGACTTCATTACAACTCTCAATCGTCCATCGACTGCCGCAGAACTATCGCTGGTCTGCTGGTTTCGCAGGTTCGAAGGTTGAACCGATTCCGCAAAATGGACCGTGCGGTGACAACAGCCTGGTGGCGCTTAAATTGCTTAGCCCGGATGGTGATAATGCATGGTCGGTGATGTACAAACTAAGCCAGGCGTTAAGCGACATTGAAGTTCCATGCTCGGTACTGGAGTGTGAAGGTGAGCCGTGCCTGTTTGTAAATCGCCATGATGAGTTTGCGGCGACATGCCGATTGAAAAATTTTGGTGTGGCAATTGCCGAGCCCTTCTCAAATTACAATCCTTTTTAAGCGTCAGCTTAACGCCAGTAGCTGACGCGTATACTCCTGCTGTGGTGCGGCAAATACGCGCGCGCACGGTCCTTGTTCCACCACTTCCCCCTGTCGCAGTACGATAACCTGATGACATAGCGCGCGGACGACGTGTAAATCGTGGCTGATAAACAAATAGGCCAGTTGATGCTTTTGTTGCAATGATTTCAATAGCGTCAATATTTGCGCCTGTACCGTTTTGTCGAGCGACGATGTTGGTTCATCAAGAATGATCAGTGAAGGCTTAAGAATCAACGCCCTGGCAATCGCTATGCGTTGTCGTTGCCCCCCGGAAAACTCTGCAGGATAGCGGTGGCGTGTTTCAGGATCTAACCCCACTTCATGCATCACGGCTATCACTTGTTGTTCGCGTTGTGCGGCAGAAAGCGTCGGCTGGTGAACCCGTAAGCCTTCCTCAATAATCTGCAAAACGTTGAGTCGTGGGTTGAGCGAGGAGTTTGGATCCTGAAATACCACCTGAATTCGATGACGAATAGGTAACAGCTGGCGGCGATTTAAATTTTGCAGTGGCTGACCGTCAAAGATAATGCTACCCTGAGAGTTAATCAGTCTCAGCAGCGCCAGTCCCGTCGTGCTTTTCCCGGAACCTGACTCGCCTACTAAACCCAGTGTTTCACCCGCCCGTAGCGTAAAACTGATGTTTTTCACCACCACATTATGATCCACAATGCGCTTCAAGATCCCTTTACGAATGGGGAAGGCAACCTGAAGCTGTTCAACATCTAGCAACGTTGAGGCAGGTTCTGGCAATGGCACCGGGTCGCCTGACGGTTCACTGTTGAGTAGCTTTTTTGTGTAAGGATGTGTGGGTGAGGCAAATAGCGTAGCGGCGTTATTTTGCTCGACACAGCGACCGTTTTGCATTACCGCCACGCGGTGGGCCAGTTTTCTGACAATGCTGAGGTTATGAGTAATAAACAGCATACCCATATTCAGCTCGCCTTGCAGTTCGCGCAACAGCTGTAAAATCTGCGCCTGGACAGAGACGTCCAGCGCGGTGGTCGGTTCATCGGCAATTAATAATTCCGGGCGCGTTAATAGCGCCATTGCAATCATCACCCGCTGGCGTTCGCCGCCTGAGAGCTGATGAGGGTAATCTGCCAGTCGTTTTGCTGCCTGACGGATACCGACGCGATCAAGGCAATTTAATATCTCGCCACGTGCCGCTTCTCGTCGCATCCCGCGATGGAGTGAAAGCACTTCATAAAGCTGTTTTTCTAGAGTATGCAATGGATTTAACGACACCATTGGCTCCTGGAAGATCATGGCTACCTTATTACCGCGTACGCCGCGCAACGTTTGCTCGCTGGCATGAAGTAGCGATTCGCCATGAAAACGAATATCTCCAGCAAGATATTCTACCGGCGGGGAAGGGAGCAGACGTAAAATCGACAGCGCAGTAACGCTCTTGCCAGAACCTGACTCGCCCACCAGCGCCAGCGTTTCGCCAGCCTCAATCTGTAGTGAAACATCATTCACTACGGTACGGACAGTTTGCTGATGGCGAAAACCCACCGACAAGTTTTCAATCGCTAACAGAGTTTGCGTCATACTACACCGCCTTATTAGGATCAAATGCGTCGCGGACGGCTTCACCAATAAAAATCAGCAAAGACAACAATATCGCCACCGACAAGAAGGCGGTGATCCCAAGCCACGGGGCCTGAAGGTTATTTTTCCCTTGTAACAGCAGTTCGCCGAGTGACGGTGAACCGAGCGGCAGACCGAAGCCGAGGAAATCGAGTGAGGTCAGGGTAGTTATTGAACTGCATAAAATAAACGGTAAAAAGGTGAGGGTAGCGACCATGGCATTTGGCAACATATGACGCAGGATGATACTGCGATCGCTGACGCCAAGCGCCTGCGCCGCGCGGATGTAGTCGAAATTACGGGTACGTAAAAACTCCGCCCGCACCACACCGACCAGACTCATCCAGCCAAACAAGACGGTAATTGCCAACAGCCACCAGAAGTTAGGCTGTACGACGCTGGAAAGTAAAATAATCAAAAACAGCGTCGGCATCCCCGACCATACTTCAATAAAACGTTGTCCCCAAAGATCGACTTTACCGCCGTAATAGCCTTGTAGCGCCCCCGCCAGCACGCCCATCACGCTGGAGCAGAGGGTCAGCATCAGGCCAAACAGAACTGAGATCCGCGTGCCATAGAGAATACGTGCCAGCACATCGCCGCCGTTGGCATCCGTTCCCAGCCAGTTTTGCCGGGAGGGGGGAGAAGGGAAGGGCTTATCGGTAGCAAAGTTGATACTGGTAGCACCAAAGCGAATCGGTGCCCACAGTACCCAGCCGTTATTTTCCAGCCGTTGCTTCAGCCACGGGTCCTGATAATCTGCCTGGCTTGCCAGCGGACCGCCAAAATCGCTTTCGCTGTAGTTTTTCAGCAACGGGAAATACCAGCTGCCGTCATAACGCACCAGCAACGGTTTATCGTTGGCGATAAGTTCAGAACACAAACTCAAACCAAACAAGACGAGGAAAATCCATAACGACCAGTAGCCGCGACGGTTATGGCGAAAACGCGCCCAACGGGCCTGATTGACGGGGCTGAGTCGCGACATTAACGTCCCTCAAAATCAATACGCGGATCGACCAGCGTATAGCTGATATCACTGACGATATTCAGCAGCAGGCCAATTAGGGTGAAAATATATAAGGTGCCAAACATCACCGGATAATCGCGCGAGACGGTCGCTTCGTAGCCCAGTAAGCCGAGGCCATTGAGCGAAAACATCACCTCAATCAACAGCGAACCGGTGAAAAACATGCTGATAAACGTCGCCGGAAAACCGGCAATCACCAGCAGCATGGCGTTACGAAACACATGTTTCCAGAGAATATTTTTCTCACTGACCCCTTTCGCACGCGCGGTAACCACGTATTGCTTGCGCACTTCATCAAGGAATGAGTTTTTGGTCAGCATCGTAAGTGCCGCAAAGCCGCCAATCACTGTCGCCAGCACGGGTAACGTGATATGCCACAGATAATCAGTGATTTTCTGATACCACGGCAGCGAATCAAAGTTAGCGGAAACCAGGCCGCGTAGAGGGAACAGGTCGAAATAGCTGCCGCCTGCGAAGAAGACAATCAGCAGGATGGCAAACAAAAAGGCCGGAATGGCGTAGCCGATAATGATAAATGCGCTACTCCAGACGTCAAAGCGGCTTCCATTATAAACAGCTTTGCGAATGCCTAACGGAATCGACACCAGATAGATAATCAGCGTGCTCCATAATCCGAGGGTGATGGAAACCGGCAGACTGTCTTTAATCAGCGTCAGCACCGAGGCGCTGCGAAACAAGCTGTCGCCAAAATCAAAGCGGATGTAGTCCCAGAGCATTTTGAAGTAACGTTCGTGGATCGGCTTATCGAAACCGTAGCGATGAGTGATCTCGGCGATCACTTCTGGATCTAATCCGCGTCCGCCACGGTAATTACTGTCGCTGATATTGCCGACGCCCGTTTGCGCATGGCTGGCACGAACACCTTCACCGCCTGCGCCGGGTAATACTCCGGCATTACCAAACTCAATGGCGGCGATGGCCTGGTCGACCGGACCGCCAGGCGCAATTTGCACGATGAAAAAGTTGATGGTGATAATCGCCCATAACGTTGGGATCACCAGCAACAGACGGCGAATCAGATAAGCGCCCATCTACTCTCCCTGTTGTCTGGCTGACGGCAGTTTGGCCGCTTTATTGACGTCATACCACCAGGTATCGATACCGAGGCTGTAAATAGGGCGCACAGCGGGTTGGGAGAATTTATCCCACCAGGCGAGACGGTCTTCCGCCATGTACCACATTGGCAGCATGTAATAATTCCACGTTAATACGCGATCCAGTGCGCGCCCTAACGGCAGCAATTTTTCTTTATTTCCCTGCGCGGCAATAATCTGGTTGATCAGCGAGTCGATAACCGGACTTTGCACGCCGGGTGCATTATAAGTGGAGTTGATATATTCCGATGACCAGGAAATCTGTAAATCGGAACTGGGCCACGGCATTGCTCGCCACACGCGCGGCATCATGTCATAGTCGCGACTGCGCATTCGGTTGGTAATTTGCGAGTTATCCACCTTGCGAATGTCCATACTGATACCCAGCCGTTGCAGGCTGTGCTGGAACGGCAATACCCACTGACTATTGCTGCTTGAAGGCAGCAATAACTCAAAGCTGAGCGGTTGACCCGTTGTGGCATTTACGCGTTGCTGCCCCTTCAGCACCCAGCCCGCTTCGTTGAGAAGTTTGTCGGCTTTTAACAGGTTGTCACGATCGTAGCCATCGCCTTTGGATACCGGCGGCTGGTAGATTTGCGTGAAGACTTCTGGTGGTAACTCTTTTTTCATCGGCGCCAGAAGCACCAGTTCAGCTGCGTCCGGGTAATTTCTGGCCGCGTATTCGGTATTCTGAAAATAACTGTTCGTGCGACTCCAGGCATTGTAAAACAACGCCTTGTTCATCCATTCAAAGTCAAAGGCGAGAGTGATCGCTTCCCGGACCCGGCGATCGCTGAATACCGGACGCTGAATGTTAAACGCCAGCCAGCGCGTATCCTGTGCCGACTCGTTCTTTTGTTCGTCTTTGATAATGTATTTTTTGTCGAAATTTTTACCGGTATAGCGCGTGGCCCAGTTTTTGGCGTCGTTTTCCATACGCAAATCAAAAGCACCGGCTTTAAATGCTTCAAAAGCGACATTATCGTCGAGGTAATAATCGTAGCGAATGGTGTCGAAATTCCAGCGCCCACGGTTTACCGGTAAGTTTGCCGCCCAGTAATCTTTCACGCGGGAATAGACAATATTCTGCCCCATTTTCCAGGACGTAATTCGGTACGGACCACTGGCAAGCGGAGGCGTGGCGAGCGGGTCGCTAAGTTTGTGATCTTTCCAGTACTTTTCTGGAAACACCGGCAGCGAAAACAGACTCAGCATATCTTCTTTACCTGGTTTGGCTAATTCAATGCGCACGGTTAACGGCGCAATGGCTTTAACGGTAGTGCCTTTATAAACCAGACGAAATTGCGGCACGCCTTCGGTCATAAATTTTTGAAAAGTGAATTCAACATCGCGGGCAGTAATAGGCGAACCGTCATGAAAACGGGCGCGTGGATTAATGGCGACTTCCACCCAGGAATAATCGTCAGCATAGCGCGCGCTTTCGGCAATCAGCGGGTAATAACTGCCTGGCTCGTCATCGGAGGTGGTAAATAGCGTGTCGTACAACTGCTCGGTGCGTGCGCCGGGGTTGCCGCGCAATGCATAACGGTTGAAATTATCGAAGGTGCCGAGGGCTGACAACGTTATCTGCCCACCTTTTGGCACGGCGGGGTTCACATAATCAAAATGGTTGAAATTAAACGCGTACCGGGGTTCTCCCAGCACTGCAAAGGCATAGCTTTCCTTGATAGCCTGCGCCTGCGCACCAAAGGTGAACAGAGCGATAAACAGCAGCAGTATGCGCACAATCATCTGCAACGGATTTCCTTTTACTCATCATTAGCCGCAATCCGGCATACTTTCACTATGAATAATAAGGGACGCACGCACACCTTACCACTGTGGCGTATGAGGTTTCTCCAGCCAGCGGATAAAATCATCCAGCGGCAGGGGGCGACTAATCCAGTAACCTTGCAGGAAATTAACGCCACGTTCGCGCAGCCAGCGCGCCTGTTCCGGTGTTTCAACCCCTTCAGCAACTGTCAGCATATTGAGACGTTTCGCCAGCGTCAGCACCGCGTCAAGTACGGGTGAGGTGACCGTTTCCGTACCTATGGCGTTGATAAAGCCACGGTCAATTTTCAGGTAATCGAGCGTGAAACGTTCCAGATAAATAAGCGCGCTGTGCCCGGTGCCGAAGTCATCAATAGCAATTTCTACGCCGACTGAATGCAGCCAGGCGAAGAGTTGCGTGGCTTCTTGCTCTTTCAGCATATCGCGCTCGGTAATTTCCAGCACAATCTGGAAATGGTGTGCGGGCAGGGAAGTGAGCAGTTTTTGGATATCTGCTTTAAAGCTCTCGCTGTGCAGATGATCCGGCGCGATGTTAATGCCAAATTTCACGCCCACCGGCAGTATGTTTTCTAATTCTGCGGCATCACGAGCAATCAGCTCAAACAGATGCTGGGTGAGAGGTACAATCATCTTTTGCGATTCGGCATAGTGAATGAAGGCGTCCGGCGGAATTTCACCCACTACCGGGTGACGCCAGCGTAGCAGTACTTCCAGGCCAGTTACCCGCAGTGTTTGCGTATCAACCACCGGTTGATACACCACGTAAAATTGCTCACGTTTGATGGCCATCATAATTTCTCTGCCTGGGCGCATACGCACGCTCATCAGGTAATAGCAGAGCAGGCCAACGACAGTTCCACTCATACCACCCAGTAGAAACGCGTACCACACATCGTTCCATGTCCAGTCATCAGCATAAAGCCGAACGGTCAGCGGAAGGCCTGCAATTTTGGTTTCACGTACCGGCGTGCCGGTTAACTCACGGACGTTCATCAAATGCGACGTAAAAGTCGATAGCGCAGTATCACCAATAATGAGCGCGATACCGTTGAAATCTTGCTGGTGATAGCTATAGAAAATATACGGCGTCAGGTTCAGATTCAATGCTGCAAAAACGCCGCTATTTTTTAATAAAGGGTTACGATACCAGATGACGATCGTTGGTTTATTGGGCACCATCGGTGTGCCTGGCAATATTGCCATATCAATATCTTTGCCGATGTTTAGTGCCGGAATCAGTTCACTGAGTGGGATGTCCATCTCACCAGTTGCAGAAGAACAGAAGCTCTTTTTATCCTTTACCAGCACAAACGTTCGCACGTTCATGCTAAATGCTGCGCGTGCAGTCAGCTCCGGGTTAGCTTGCTGGCAGGTATCTAAGGTAAGCGGCTGGAGCCTGTCAGTGGTGGATTTCAGGTCGGCAAAATAGGTATTGAGATATTTTTGTACGTCGCTAATCAAGGTGTCGTATTTGACTTCGTGTTTATGCCAGGCCACTAAAAACTGAAGGCAGCTGACCAGTATCGCAATCATCACGCCCGCAATAATGCAGGTGAGCAGGATCTTACGTCCAGAAGAGGGAGCTCGTATGAACATGGTTCCGATAATATCCTGAAAATACGACAACACTAAAAGGAAAGAATGACGGGACTATAGCCTGGTTCAAGATGTGGAAACATCATTTTCTCGGATGAGAAAAACCAAAAAGCACTGCCTAAGCAGTGCTTTTCGTTAACTCGTCAGGATAGCCAAGGGATTGCATCCAAACGATTTATTAGCTACGGCTGAGAACCCGACGTGCTTCGTTGTAACGCTTCTTCCAGTACGGCTCATTCATGCTGGAAATAATTACACCACTGCTGGTGGATGCGTGAACAAACTGATTATTACCGATATAAATACCGACATGGCGTCCGGTTGAACCCGCGCGGAACAGGACTAAGTCGCCTGTACGCAAATTACTACGGGAAACTGATTTCCCCATTTCCTGCTGTTCATACGTTGAACGCGGAAGCTCTAAGCCAAATTGTTCACGGAATGTACGTTGTACGAAACCAGAACAATCGATACCTTTTTTGGTGCTGCCGCCCAGACGATAACGAACGCCTTTCCAGTCAGCATACTGATCCATAATTCGCGATTTCACGTCGACATTACGAACCAGGTTTTCAAATTCATCCTGAGAAGCTTGCAGTGATGATGTTTCACTACCCACTGCACGTGTCTCAGGATGCATATTCTTTGCGGTGTTGTTTGTACTACATGCAGAAAGCAGAACCGCTACTGCAATCGCGGGAATGCCGCGCAAGATATATCTCAAAATCGGTTGAGATTTGACCATGTTGTTTGTTTTCCCTTGAAGTCCTTAACGATAAATATCGTTATAAAAAATGCCAAGCGACACGAGACTAATTACCTGGGCATGTTGAAACAATTCCTTAAGGCCAAATCTGTGGACTAACGCACAAAATTATATGCTGTGAGGATAATTTAACGCCGAGGCAAAACGAGTCCGAGATTACCCGATTGGCGCGGTCTTGGCGAGCGGTTTTACATGATTTTTTATAAGAAAAAGTGATACAGAAAGTTAATAAGTGGGATTGGTCAATTAAAGAACGATTGTGCGAAAAACATGCAACCTATTCATTTGCTTAAAGAATGAGCATTGTATTTGATGAATGAAAGCAATCGTGCGCATCATCAGGATTATCCTTACTATAAAAATAAACCTGATGATGTTAATTACTGTGAGTTATTTGTTTTGGAAATGTTTGCTTTTTCCCGGTAGTGATTTGTCAAAAAAGGTGATTAATCGATCACTTAATGGCGTCAACAGCACCCAGGGTAAACCGATCAATATCACGGTCATGGAGCCGACAATGATATCGGTAAACCAGTGCGCGCCAATCATTACTCTGGGAAATGCAAAAACCACAAAAATAATAATGCCGATAAGACCTGCGACTTTTCCGAAATAGCGCCACATAAAGGCGGAAAAAATAAGTAACATCATGCCGTGATCGCCGGGAAAGCTATCTCGTGATGCATCTTTCGTGGGTACAGGTAGCAGTTCGCTGACGCGGTTAATATCTGTAAAGGTTAATGTCGGGCTGGCCCGTTTTACCGGAATTAATGCCTGACCCAGCTGGTTTAATACCACTGCGGTTAACAGCATGACCAGACCAATAATTACGATACGTCGTCTGCCAGGGGCATTTTCTTTCAGCCAGAAACTCAGCATCAACATTCCCATCGTCAGCAGTGAACAACCGTCGAAAGCGCGATTGTTGGTCAATGCAACCAGCCACAAAAAGGCCTTACTTTCGACCAGTTTCTGATTAAAGAAATAAAAAATATTCGTATCAATCGATAACCAGAATCCATGATTAACGGGTATGTACCAGGAAAGAAACAGCACGAGGCCGACAATGTTCAACAACACTATTTGCGGCAAATTTTTAATCATATTTTCTCTAATTATCTTACTGAAAAACGCAGGCAACCTTACGCGGTGGTCGCTAAACGAAGCTTCAACAGCGCGCTTTGTAAGGCGTTCCAGTCAGTTTCGCTACTGGAAATCAGCTCAATACGGCTATCCGGTGGTGCAACGTTTTGCGTTTCAATGTGCAGGTCATCGCCCTGACGGTTGATTCGCACAAGGCCTTCCGGAATGCGCATAACGCCTTTCACTCGCTCTACTGGTGCAAGTCGTGCCCATTCCAGAATGCCGATGGTGTCGAACACCGTATCAGCGTCGAATATCCAGCCACAGGCCTGATGTCCTTGTCCGCTGTTCAGACTGCGACGCCAGCGTTGATGTTCTGGCAGGCTTAACGCCGCTAACCCTTTTTTCACGCCATGCTGATGTGAATGGGCGGCGCTGGCAGGCAACTCAGTTAAATTGCGACAGGGTAAATCCAGAAGATGACCTTCAATTTGCCCATGTTCGCTGTGAATTAATTGCCGATCGCCACCATTTTGTTGCCACCAGCGTTGCAACGCTTGCTCGCTTTCGGGCGTCGCGCGGTCGGATTTATTGGCGACAATGATGTCTGCGGCAGCCAACTGGTCACGGAAGTTTTCATTATTGACACTTTTTTCATCCAACAGCAGGCGTGGATCGAGAATACACAACGTGGCGCGCAAGTCGATCCACGGTTCATAAACTGGTGCGGTTAACAGATCGAGGATCTGTTTCGGATGGCCCAGCCCGGTTGGCTCTATCAACAAGCGGTCTGGTTTTCCCTGACGCAGTAAGGTATTCAGACCTACCTGCATGGGTAAACCATTAACGCAGCACATGCAGCCGCCGGGGATCTCTTTCAGCAATGCGCCGCTATCGGCGAGCAAAGCGCCATCAATTCCGACTTCTCCAAATTCATTAACCAGCACCGCCCATTTTTCGTTGGGATCTTTATGGGCTAATAGATGAAGAATCGACGTGGTTTTCCCGCTGCCGAGAAAACCGGTGATGAGGTTGGTCCTGGTCACAGCGGCTCCGCAATACTCTGATAAGTTAACTGTGCGTTAATCCTGGCTAAAAAAGGCAGAAAAGAGAAGGGGAGAGCGGACGAAGACGGGCTTCATCCGCTTTAACCGCAGAAATCGTTAAATTTTGAGAGTGTTTAATAGCGCCTGATGCGCCCCAAACTGCGCGATTTGTTGCCAGGCTTGTTCGATAGCCTGCACAAAATGCGGGTTATTTGGCAGGTCATCACCGAAAACTTCACGCAGGGAAAGCAGGGCGGTTACGCGTTGTTCATTGCTGCTGCCCGCGACCAGGTCGCGAATTTTATCGCTAAGCGGATCGCGAACATCAATAGCATTTCCGGCATCATCAACACCGCTCACATAGCGCATCCAGCCAGCAACGCCTAATGCCAACAATGACCAGTTCGTTCCGCGCGCCAGATGTATGCGAATGCCTGCCAGCATACGCTGCGGTAATTTCTGGCTGCCATCCATCGCGATTTGCCAGGTCTTATGTTTCAGCGCCGGGTTAGCAAAACGTGCAATTAACTTATCCGCATATTGTGTTAAATCGACATCTTTGATCCGCAGCGTCGGCGCTTGCTCATCCAGCATTAATGTTCTGGCGGCATGGAGAAATGCGCGATCCTGCATACAATCACTGACATGGGCGAATCCTGCGAGATAACCCAGATAAGCGAGAAAAGAGTGACTACCATTAAGCATACGCAGTTTCATCTCCTCCCACGGCAGAACATCATTGACCATCTGCACGCCAGCGACTTCCCAGGCAGGGCGCCCCGCGACGAAGTTATCTTCCACCACCCATTGGATAAACGGCTCGCAGCTAATCGCACAGGGATCATTCACGCCCAGATGCTGGCTAATTTCCGCCAGTGATTCGTCTGTTGCTGCCGGGACAATGCGGTCTACCATGGTTCCCGGAAAGCTGACGTGATCTTTTATCCATTCCGCAAGTTCTGGCGAACGTTTTTCCGCCATCCCCAGCACCGCGTTTTTCACCACATGGCCATTATCGGGAATGTTGTCGCAGGAGAGCACGGTAAACGGGGCAAGGCCGCGTTCACGGCGGCGCTTTAGTGCTTCGACGAGAATGCCTGGCGCGGAGTGAGGATCTTCGGGACTTTGAAGATCGTGAATGATACGTGGATTGCTGATGTCGAGTGTGCCGGTAGCCGGGTCGATGCAATAGCCTTTTTCGGTAATCGTCAGGGAAACAATCGCCACCTGCGGCTCGCAAAACTTCTCAATAATCGCCGCTAAGGAATCCAGTTTTGCATTCAGGCACTCGCGAACGGCTCCAATAATAATAGCCTGGTTGCCGTCTGCGCCTTTTTCTAATACGGTGTATAAATGATCCTGCGCGCGAAGCTGGCTCATCAACTGATCGCCACTGAACAGGCTGATTTCACAGATCCCCCAGTCGCCGCCCTGGGCATTCAGCACACGGTCGGTTAATAGCGCCTGATGCGCACGGTGGAAGGCTCCAAATCCAAAATGAACGATACGAGATTTCAATTGTTGCCGATCGTAGCGGGGCGAGTGTACATGCTGCGGGAGCGTAACGGAGGCGATTGTATTCATAGGAGTCACGTCTTAGTAACGATTAATTAACAACGACAGTGTAAAGTTATATGACAGCAATTGAAATTGGTCTGGATTGTTAATGCGATGAAGTGTGAGGGCGATCAATTTAGTGGTGAATATTGCGGGAGAACGATATTCAGGAAGCGCAAAATAGAAGATTGGTATAATAAATTAAAAAAGGGACAGTCTGAGCCATCCCTTTTCTGATATCTGGCTGAAGTTAGTCAGCACGACCCATATAGCGGCGTTCTTCGATATGGATACGAATTTTTTCGCCTGGGCTTAAGTATTCTGGTACTTGAATGACCAGACCGGTGCTCAATGTCGCCGGTTTGTTACGGGCGCTGGCAGACGCGCCTTTGATGCCCGGTGCGGTTTCAACAATTTCCAGATCAACGGTTTGCGGCAGTTCAAGCGCCAGAAGTTGACCGTCCCAGGTCAGAACCTGCATATCCGGCATACCGCCTTCCGGCATAAACAGCAGCTCTTCTTCGATCTGATCTTTTGTGAAGGTATACGGGGTATAGTCTTCTTTATCCATAAAGACATATTCGTTGCCATCGACGTAGGAGAAGTCAACGTAACGACGGGTCAGCGTTACGGTGTCAACGATATCATCGCCTTTGAAGCGTTCTTCCACTTTCAGCCCGGTACGGACATCAGAAAAACGCATTTTGTACAGCGTAGCGGCACCACGGGCGGTGGGAGACTGAATATCAATATCCTTAACCAGCAGCAATTTGCCGTTGTAATTCAGTACCATACCTTTTTTAATTTCGTTCGCTCTTGGCATCGAAAAATTCCTGTTATCGAAAATGTCAAAAATATCGCGTCAAACTACTCGCGACGAGCCTTTCAGGCAAGTGGTATTCGCACTTTTGCTGGTGCAAAAAAGGTGGTACTGTGCGCGCTCATCAATCCGGTGGTTAACCTTAAGAGAACAACGTATGGAATGCCGTCCGGGTTGCGGGGCGTGTTGCACTGCCCCTTCAATTTCCAGCCCTATACCTGGTATGCCAGATGGCAAGCCCGCCAATACGCCCTGCATTCAGCTTGATGAACAGCAACGTTGTAAAATTTTTACATCGCCGCTACGTCCGAAAGTTTGCGCAGGTTTACAAGCCAGTGCTGAAATGTGCGGTAACACGCGTCAGCAGGCGATGACCTGGCTTATCGATCTGGAAATACTGACCGCGCCTTAAACATCTTTAATCCGCAGTAAGCAGAACAGAGTGGCGATAATCATCACCATCGCAAACCAGAACACGGCGTGATAATTCCAGATTTCGGCGACTATGCCCGCCACTGACCCCGCGATGATCCAGCCCACACGCGAGGTATTGGTATAGAGCGTGGTTGCTGAACCCGCCTGACCGGGCATCAGATCCTGAAAATAGAGCATCCCGATGCCACCCAGAATGCCAATAAAAATAGCATTCAGCAGCTGCAAGCCCAACAGAATGACAGGTGAATGCGCCATCAGCATACCTGCGTAAAAACAGACGCCACCCACGGCGGCAACGCGCATTAAGAAACGCTTACCCAGACGTTTGGCAAAATAACCCGCGATCAACATGGTCGGGATTTCCAGGCCTGCGGCGGTTCCCATCATCACGCCCGCCAGTTTCTCGGGAAGATGCAATTCGTTGATAATAAACAGTGGCATGTTGATAATGTACAGGCTATTTGACCCCCACATCAACGTACAAATGACAAACAGCAGTAGCGTATCGCGACGATTACGGCGCGGCGCTTCAACCGTGCCGGTCGCCAGCGGAACCTCTTTTTGCATCGACGGTAAAAATAGCCACACCATCAGGCCGCAGACAATAAACGCCACTGCTGCGCTGAGATACATCACCGTAAAGCTGAACCCCATCGCCAGGGCATAAGCCAGCGGCGGACCAATGACCCATGCCAACGAAACCTGAGCGCGTAAAAAAGAGCTGAACATCACCGCTTCACGCCCGGTTTTGTCAGCGTGCTCACGGGCGAGAGCAAACATTTGCGGGTTGGCGGTAGAGCCAAAGCTACTAAGAAAGACACCAACGAACAGCAAAACAAAGTAGTTGCGGTTCCAGGCAAAAAGGATGCAGGCCAGCACGCCTAACAGGCAGCAAAAGACAATCAGTGATTTACGATCGCCACACTTATCAGAGCGTCCGGCGAGAAACTGACTCACCAGAATCCCGATGACAGCACTGCCGGTAAAGAAGAATCCCACCATCGCCGGACGGGCGTGCACTTCATCGGTAAGGAATATACTGAGCGTCGGGGTTTGCAGAGCGCCCGCAATACCGGTGAGAAAGGCAACGATTAAAAACGCCGTCGATGTCAGGTCAAACGATTTCGCGCTGGAGACTGCGGGGGAGTTATGCATGCTGGTCGATCACTGAAAGATGGAGACGCGGAGTTTACGCTGCTTGTCAGAAAATAAACAGTCAGTGAAATCAAACTCGCCACGAATAATCAAAATGCCATTTCACTCTTGTTGATTGTCTGCTGACGCTGCTGAAATTAAATTGCTGGCAACGAGTTTTCCCGTCAGCAATTAGGAAAAATGACAAAAAATTGTGCAGCGCATCAAAATTTTGGTCATAAGTTTACAGCTTCCCTTGCGTGCTGAAACAGAAGTATTATGCTTTATTGAAACGTTTCAGCGCGATCTTGTCTTTAACCGTAAGCCAGGTTGGCGCTTTTTTTCTCATAGAAGCTGAATCGTTTCAATTCAGCAAGAGAGGAGAACTATGTTCCAGTTATCCGTACAGGACATCCATCCGGGCGAAAAGGCCGGAGACAAAGAAGAGGCGATTCGCCAGGTCGCTGCGGCGCTGGTGCGGGCCGGTAATGTAGCTGAAGGCTACGTCAATGGCATGCTGGCGCGCGAGCAGCAAACCTCAACGTTCCTCGGCAATGGTATTGCTATTCCTCACGGCACCACCGACACCCGCGATCAGGTGCTGAAAACCGGCGTTCAGGTATTTCAGTTCCCGGAAGGCGTCACCTGGGGTGACGGTCAGGTAGCGTACGTGGCGATCGGTATTGCCGCCAGCTCGGACGAACACCTGGGCCTGCTGCGCCAGCTGACCCACGTGCTAAGCGATGATTCCGTTGCTGAACAACTGAAGTCAGCAACGACAGCAGAAGAACTTCGCGCATTGCTGATGGGCGAAAAGCAGAGTGAGCAGCTGAAACTCGATAACGAAATGCTGACGCTGGATATTGTCGCCAGCGATCTGCTGACTCTGCAGGCGCTGAACGCTGCACGTCTGAAAGAAGCGGGTGCCGTTGACGCCACCTTCGTCACTAAAGCCATCAATGAACAACCTCTGAATCTCGGACAGGGCATCTGGCTGAGCGATAGCGCCGAAGGCAACCTGCGTAGCGCGATTGCGGTAAGCCGCGCGGCAAATGCTTTTGATGTGGAGGGCGAAACGGCAGCCATGCTGGTGAGTGTGGCAATGAATGACGATCATCCCGTCGCGGTTCTTAAGCGTCTCGCCGATCTGTTACTCGACAATAAAGCTGACCGTTTGCTGAAAGCGGATGCGGCAACATTGCTGGCACTGCTGACCAGCGATGATGCGCCGACTGACGACGTGTTAAGCGCGGAGTTTGTGGTGCGCAACGAACACGGCCTGCATGCTCGTCCAGGCACCATGCTGGTCAATACCATTAAACAATTTAACAGTGATATTACCGTGACAAACCTTGATGGCACCGGCAAACCGGCAAACGGACGTAGTCTGATGAAAGTTGTGGCACTTGGCGTTAAGAAAGGTCATCGCCTGCGCTTTACCGCCCAGGGGGCGGATGCTGAACAGGCACTGAAGGCAATTGGCGACGCCATCGCCGCAGGTCTTGGGGAGGGCGCGTAATGAGCAGACGTGTTGCTACGATCACCCTCAATCCGGCGTATGACCTTGTTGGTTTCTGCCCGGAAATTGAACGCGGCGAAGTGAACCTGGTGAAAACCACCGGTCTTCATGCGGCGGGTAAAGGTATCAACGTTGCCAAAGTTCTGAAAGATCTGGGTATTGATGTCACCGTTGGCGGCTTTCTGGGTAAAGACAATCAGGACGGATTTCAGCAACTGTTCAGCGAGCTGGGCATTGCCAACCGTTTCCAGGTTGTACAGGGGCGTACCCGCATTAACGTTAAGTTGACGGAAAAAGACGGCGAAGTTACTGACCTCAATTTCTCGGGTTTTGAAGTCACTCCAGCAGACTGGGAACGCTTTGTGACTGATTCTCTGAGCTGGCTCGGTCAGTTCGATATGGTCTGTGTCAGCGGCAGTTTACCGTCAGGCGTCAGCCCGGAAGCATTCACCGACTGGATGACTCGCCTGCGTAGTCAGTGTCCTTGCATTATCTTTGATAGTAGCCGCGAAGCATTAGTGGCAGGTTTGAAAGCGGCACCGTGGCTGGTGAAACCTAACCGCCGCGAGCTGGAAATCTGGGCTGGCCGTAAACTGCCTGAAATGAAAGATGTCATTGAAGCTGCACATGCGCTACGTGAACAAGGTATCGCGCATGTCGTCATTTCACTGGGTGCCGAAGGCGCGCTTTGGGTTAATGCCTCCGGCGAATGGATCGCCAAACCACCGTCAGTCGATGTCGTAAGCACTGTTGGCGCAGGGGATTCCATGGTTGGTGGCCTCATTTATGGCTTGCTGATGCGTGAATCCAGTGAACACACACTGCGTCTGGCAACGGCTGTTGCAGCCCTGGCGGTCAGTCAAAGCAATGTGGGTATTACCGATCGTCCGCAGTTGGCCGCAATGATGGCGCGCGTCGACTTACAACCTTTTAACTGACAGCAGGAGAGGCATAATGAAAACGCTGCTGATTATTGACGCTAATCTCGGTCAGGCACGCGCCTATATGGCGAAGACCCTGCTGGGCGCGGCGGCGCGAAAAGCAAAACTGGAAATCATCGACAATCCGAACGACGCTGAAATGGCGATTGTTCTGGGTGATTCCATCCCGAACGACAGCGCGCTGAACGGTAAAAATGTCTGGCTGGGCGATATTTCCCGCGCAGTCGCGCATCCTGAGCTATTCCTGAGTGAAGCCAAAGGCCATGCGAAGCCTTACACTGCGCCGGTCGCTGCGACAGCACCGGTTGTCGTCAGTGGCCCGAAACGCGTGGTTGCGGTGACAGCTTGCCCAACTGGCGTAGCGCACACCTTTATGGCGGCTGAAGCCATTGAAACCGAAGCGAAAAAACGTGGCTGGTGGGTGAAAGTTGAAACCCGTGGCTCCGTTGGTGCGGGTAACGCGATCACGCCTGAAGAAGTGGCAGCAGCGGATCTGGTGATTGTGGCAGCAGATATCGAAGTGGATCTGGCGAAGTTTGCCGGTAAACCAATGTATCGCACCTCTACCGGTCTGGCGCTGAAGAAAACGGCTCAGGAGCTGGATAAAGCGGTTGCTGAAGCGACGCCTTACGAACCGGCGGGTAAAGCTCAAACGGCGACCACTGAAGGTAAGAAAGAGAGTGCAGGCGCGTATCGTCACCTGCTGACGGGCGTTTCCTACATGCTGCCAATGGTGGTTGCGGGTGGTCTGTGTATCGCGCTTTCCTTTGCTTTTGGTATCGAAGCGTTTAAAGAGCAGGGGACGCTGGCGGCGGCGCTGATGCAGATTGGCGGTGGTTCAGCCTTTGCGCTGATGGTGCCGGTACTGGCGGGTTACATTGCCTTCTCCATTGCCGATCGTCCGGGTCTCACGCCGGGTCTGATTGGCGGTATGCTGGCGGTCAGCACAGGTTCTGGCTTCATTGGCGGGATCATTGCGGGCTTCCTAGCGGGTTACATCGCGAAGTTAATCAGTACGCAACTGAAACTGCCACAGAGTATGGAGGCGCTGAAACCGATTCTGATCATTCCGCTGATTTCCAGTCTGGTGGTCGGTCTGGCGATGATCTACCTGATCGGTAAACCGGTTGCTGGCATCCTCGAAAGCCTGACTCACTGGCTGCAAACCATGGGTACTGCGAATGCGGTTCTGCTGGGCGCGATCCTCGGTGGCATGATGTGTACTGACATGGGCGGTCCGGTAAACAAAGCAGCGTATGCATTCGGTGTGGGTCTGCTGAGTACTCAAACCTATGGCCCGATGGCGGCGATTATGGCGGCAGGTATGGTGCCTCCGCTGGCAATGGGGCTGGCAACAATGGTGGTGCGTCGCAAATTCGACAAAGCGCAGCAAGAAGGCGGCAAAGCAGCTCTGGTTCTTGGTCTGTGCTTTATTTCAGAAGGTGCAATTCCGTTTGCTGCCCGTGATCCGATGCGAGTGCTGCCGTGCTGTATCGTTGGTGGGGCGCTGACTGGCGCAATCTCAATGGCGATTGGTGCGAAACTGATGGCACCGCACGGTGGTCTGTTTGTTCTGCTGATCCCTGGCGCCATTACGCCGGTACTGGGTTACCTGGTGGCAATTATCGCTGGTACGCTGGTGGCGGGTCTGGCCTATGCCTTCCTGAAACGTCCGGAAGCGGACGTTGTGGCGAAAGCAGCATAATAAAACGTGAACCACAGGGCAGAAATTTTCTGCCCTGTATCATTTGATGAGTGCAAGGTGAGTGATAAATTGTTGACGGCAATTCTATGATTTTGAATGGTTTTATTTTCCAATAGAAAGCTGACACTCTCATCAAACAGTAACGTCATTTCCTCAAGGGCAGATTAATTTCTGCCCTTTTTTATTGTTTCCATTCTGTGCATCACTTCACAATTTCTTCGCTTTTTCTAAAACCGCCAATAATAGCGTTTTGTGAGCCTGTTCAAATCTGCTCATTTTGCCCCTCTGGCGGTAATTTACTTTAAGTAAAACATGCATACTATGAGCACATGTTTAAATATGAACACATGTTTAAACCGTCTTTGCAGTTATCTCTATTCTTGTGGATTGAAAGGGTTGGTAATTTTTTACCAGAGGACGTGCTATGCGCGAAAAGGATTATGTCGTAATTATAGGTTCGGCGAATATTGATGTCGCCGGATATTCACATGAATCATTAAATTATGCGGATTCCAATCCAGGGAAAATAAAATTTACTCCCGGTGGAGTAGGGCGCAATATCGCACAAAATCTGGCGTTGCTGGGAAACAAAGCCTGGCTACTGAGCGCCGTAGGCAGTGATTTTTATGGTCAATCGCTCCTGACACAAACCAATCACTCCGGTGTTTATGTCGATAAATGCCTTATTGTGCCTGGGGAAAATACATCGAGCTATTTATCATTACTCGATAATACCGGTGAAATGCTGGTTGCTATAAATGACATGAATATTAGTAACTGTATTTCAGCGGAATATCTCGCACAGCACCGTGAATTTATTCAGGGGGCAAAGGTCATTGTCGCAGACTGTAATATCAGTGAAGAGACATTGGTCTGGATTCTGGATAATGCCGCTGGCGTACCGGTATTTGTCGATCCGGTTTCGGCCTGGAAATGCGTCAAAGTACGCGAGCGATTAAGTCAAATTCATACCCTGAAGCCAAACCGTCTTGAAGCGGAAACCCTGAGCGGGATTGCGCTTTCCGGGCGTGAAGATGTAGCAAAGGTTGCCGCCTGGTTCCATCAACATGGCCTGAACCGACTGGTTCTGAGCATGGGTGGTGATGGTGTTTATTATAGTGATATCAGCGGCGAAAGCGGCTGGTCTGCACCGATTAAAACCAATGTCATTAACGTTACCGGAGCGGGCGATGCCATGATGGCGGGACTTGCTTCGTGTTGGGTAGACGGGATGCCGTTTGCCGAATCTGTTCGTTTTGCACAGGGATGTTCGTCAATGGCGCTCTCCTGTGAATACACCAATAACCCTGATTTATCGATTGCCAACGTTATATCGTTAGTGGAGAACGCAGAATGTCTGAATTAAAAATTTCCCCTGAATTATTACAAATTTCCTCGGAAATGCAGGACGCTTTAAAAAACAAAAAACCGGTTGTGGCGCTGGAATCGACCATTATCTCTCACGGGATGCCGTTCCCGCAAAATGCCCAGACCGCAATTGAAGTTGAAGAAACAATTCGTAAGCAGGGCGCTGTACCAGCCACTATCGCTATTATTGGCGGCGTGATGAAAGTGGGCTTAAGCAAAGAAGAAATTGAATTGCTGGGTCGTGAAGGACATAACGTAACGAAAGTTAGCCGTCGCGATTTACCTTTTGTTGTTGCCGCCGGAAAAAATGGCGCAACCACCGTGGCTTCCACCATGATTATTGCGGCGCTTGCCGGAATTAAAGTATTTGCCACTGGCGGTATTGGCGGTGTTCATCGCGGGGCGGAAAATACCTTCGATATTTCCGCCGATTTACAGGAACTGGCGCACACTAATGTCACCGTAGTTTGTGCCGGAGCAAAATCTATTCTCGATTTAGGCTTAACCACCGAATATTTAGAAACTTTTGGTGTGCCGTTAATTGGCTATCAGACCAAAGCATTACCAGCGTTTTTCTGCCGCACCAGCCCGTTTGAAGTCAGCATCCGTCTCGACAGCGCCAGCGAAATTGCCCGTGCGATGGCGGTGAAATGGAAAAGCGGTCTGAACGGTGGCCTGGTGGTGGCAAACCCAATTCCGGAACAGTTTGCGATGCCGGAAGAAAGTATTAACGCTGCAATTGATCAGGCAGTTGCCGAAGCTGAAGAGCAAGGTGTAATCGGTAAAGAAAGCACGCCGTTCCTGCTGGCACGCGTTGCAGAACTGACCGGTGGCGACAGCCTGAAATCCAACATCCAGTTGGTGTTTAACAACGCCATTCTGGCGAGCGAAATTGCCAAAGAATACCAGCGTCTCGCGGGTTAATTTCTGACGGGCAGAAAGCCGTCGCCCGTACTCATCATACAAACCGAAACCTGGCGCTGGCGCCGGGTTTACGGGCATGAAGGGAAAATCATTATGGATATAATGAGAAGTGTTGTGGGGATGGTGGTGTTACTGGCAATAGCGTTTGTGTTGTCAGTGAATAAAAAGAGCATCAGTTTGCGCACGGTTGGAGCCGCGCTGCTGCTGCAAATCGCCATTGGCGGCATTATGCTCTACTTCCCACCGGGAAAATGGGCTGTAGAGCAGGCGGCATTGGGCGTACATAAAGTCATGTCCTACAGCGATGCGGGTAGCGCCTTTATTTTTGGCTCTCTGGTGGGGCCGAAAATGGATGTCCTGTTTGATGGCGCGGGCTTTATCTTCGCCTTTCGCGTACTTCCGGCGATTATTTTCGTTACTGCGCTCATCAGTCTGCTGTACTACATTGGCGTGATGGGACTCCTGATTCGCATTCTTGGCAGTATTTTCCAGAAAGCCCTCAACATCAGCAAAATAGAATCTTTTGTCGCGGTCACCACCATTTTCCTTGGGCAAAACGAGATCCCGGCGATCGTAAAACCGTTTATTGATCGTATGAATCGCAACGAGTTGTTTACCGCAATTTGTAGCGGCATGGCGTCTATTGCCGGCTCGATGATGATTGGTTACGCCGGAATGGGCGTGCCAATTGACTATCTGTTAGCGGCATCGCTGATGGCGATCCCTGGCGGTATTTTGTTTGCACGTATTCTTAGCCCGGCAACCGAGCCTTCACAGGTGACATTTGAAAATCTGTCGTTCAGCGAAACGCCGCCAAAAAGCTTTATCGAAGCAGCGGCGAATGGTGCGATGACCGGACTGAAAATAGCCGCAGGTGTGGCGACGGTGGTGATGGCGTTTGTGGCGATTATTGCGCTGATTAACGGCATTATCGGTGGAATTGGCGGTTGGTTTGGTTTTGCCAATGCCTCTCTGGAAAGTATTTTTGGCTATGTACTGGCACCGCTGGCGTGGATCATGGGCGTGGACTGGAGTGATGCCAACCTTGCGGGTAGCCTGATTGGGCAGAAACTGGCGATTAACGAATTTGTCGCTTACCTGAGTTTCTCGCCATATTTGCAAACGGGCGGCACGCTGGACGTGAAAACTGTTGCCATTATCTCCTTTGCGCTTTGTGGTTTTGCTAACTTTGGTTCTATCGGTGTTGTCGTTGGGGCGTTCTCGGCTATTTCGCCAAAACGGGCGCCGGAAATCGCCCAGCTTGGTTTACGGGCGCTGGCAGCTGCGACGCTTTCCAACCTGATGAGTGCGACCATTGCCGGGTTCTTTATTGGGCTGGCGTAATGCTCGATTTGTAGGCCGGATAAGACGCATCAATCGTCGCATCCGGTAATCGCGCTATTGCAAATCATTTTTACTGCATCATCCCGGAGAATTTATTCTCCGGGTCCATCTCCAGCGCCAGTCCCAACAACTTCTTTCTATTTTTAATGAGATATCCTTTCTTATTTTTAATTAATAAACCGTCGTGAATGAATTGTGCGAGAACATATAAAAGATGTCGATAAGAAACGCCTAAATACTCTGCCGCTTGCGTATGCTTTTCGTGATAAAGATCACCTTCCTGCGAGAGTAATATAAATGCTGCCAGGCGATTCACTAATGGAAATGATTGATTCTGAGTTAAAGAAACAATATTGCGATAATTTTTATGACTTAAGGTGACGCAGAGTTTTCGTAAAAATAGGGTATCGTTTAATAACAGCGGACGGTAATGTTTCATAGGGAGCGCAAGGCACCAACACTCTTCAATAGCCTGCACCGCACGCGGTTCATGGTCTTTATCGATTAACTCAATCTCGCCAATAAAACAGGGGGCGGCAAAGAAATCGATCAGCGACACGCGACCATTAGCTAGCGTGGCGTAAAGCCTGGCGCGGCCTCGCGTCAGGTAAAATAGCCAGGACGGCTGTTGCCCTTCCTGCACAATGTAGTCACGCGCTAAAAAATGAAACAGTCGTGTATCGGCTGAAACATCCGTTGAAAAGCACTCATTAAATGCGGACTCACTAATCAGTTGCTGCTTAAGTTCATTATTGTGGATTTCTTTCACGATGTTTATCCGCTATGAGATTTCTCATATTTAGCATACGTACGCTGTTGTTAAGATTCAATCATCGGCCGGTGGAAATTTCTTTGTTGTAGAAAAAATAACGCAACTGAAACAGAGGAAATAAACAATGGAAAAGAGGAAAATTATTCTGGATAGTGATCCGGGTCATGATGATGCTATTGCCATAATGATGGCCGCGAAACATCCGGCGATTGATTTATTAGGTATCACCATTGTGGCGGGTAATCAGACGCTTGATAAAACATT
The DNA here is from genome assembly GCF_005280595.1 of Escherichia sp. MR. Lineage (NCBI taxonomy): Bacteria > Pseudomonadati > Pseudomonadota > Gammaproteobacteria > Enterobacterales > Enterobacteriaceae > Escherichia > Escherichia sp. MR. The sequence continues at coordinate 98,861 of NZ_SZVK01000007.1, forward strand.
AATTAATGGTCTGAATGTTTGTCAGAAACTGGAGATTAATGTTCCGGTGTATGCGGGGATGCCGCAGCCAATTATGCGCAAACAAATCGTTGCCGATAATATTCATGGCGAAACCGGTCTGGATGGCCCGGTGTTCGAACCGCTGACCCGCCAGGCTGAAAGCACCCATGCGGTGAAATACATCATTGATACCCTGATGGCAAGCGAAGGCGATATCACTCTGGTGCCGGTGGGGCCGCTGTCAAACATCGCGGTGGCGATGCGTATGCAGCCCGCAATCCTACCAAAAATCCGTGAAATTGTGCTGATGGGCGGCGCTTATGGTACAGGTAACTTCACGCCGTCTGCCGAGTTCAACATTTTTGCTGATCCAGAAGCGGCACGCGTGGTATTCACCTCCGGCGTTCCGTTGGTGATGATGGGCCTGGATCTCACTAACCAGACCGTGTGTACCCCGGATGTGATTGCGCGGATGGAAAGGGCCGGTGGCCCTGCCGGCGAACTGTTCCGTGACATCATGAATTTCACCCTCAAAACCCAGTTCGAAAACTACGGCCTGGCTGGCGGCCCGGTGCATGACGCCACCTGCATAGGTTATCTGATCAACTCTGATAGCATTAAAACCCAGGAAATGTATGTCGAAGTGGACGTTAATAGCGGCCCTTGCTACGGGCGTACCATCTGCGACGAGCTGGGCGTTCTTGGCAAGCCCGCCAATACCAAAGTCGGCATCACCATTGATACCGACTGGTTCTGGGGATTAGTCGAAGAGTGCGTTCGCGGCTACATCAAAACCCACTAAGTGTTGATAATAAGACCGGATAAGACGCATCAAGCGTCGCATCCGGCAACATTGTTACACCATCGGCACTAATGAAAGCGCGTTATCAGCAGACAGGGTAGGGTTATTTATGCTGCCGCTGGCGCGCGAAATTGCCGCGCAGGCCATCGCAAAACGGGCGCTGTCGCGGAAACTGTATCCTTCAAGAAAGCTATATACCAGGCCCGCCATAAAACCATCGTCAGCACCAAAACTATCGACAGTCGTATGCGCTGGCGCGGTCAGCAAAAATTGTTCGCCATCCTTTTCGCTGCAATAAACGGATTCATCGGGCAAATAAACAAACAGTTGCTGAACACCTTGCTGATGCAACGCATTCACTGCGGCATGACGGTCAGCATCGCTGGTGATCGCCTTTTCCCACAAAATTTCCAGCTCCGGTAAAGTGGGTTTCAGGGTGTGAATATGCGCCAGCCAGTGTTTGATTTTGCCCGCTTTGAATTCTGAAACGGTATCGACAAATACCGGAATTTCATCGGCGAGGGTAAAGACCCACTCCAGCGCCTCGGCAGTCAGGTTGCAATCTGCCAGTACCACGCCCGCATGACGAAGTAAATCACGTGACCCGTTCAATAATTGCGGCGTTAACTGTTCCAGCAGATGGGTATCATTAATCGCCAATACGGTTTGTTCGTCTTGATTGGCAATTGCCAGATACGTTGATGTGCTTTGACCATGTAAACGAACGCAGCCAGAGACATTCACTCCAGCACGGCGCGTCTCTTCTAAGAGCATCTCGCCATAAAAATCATTGCCAATCACAGAGAGTAAATGGACGTCGCGGCCTAACAGCGCCAGATTGTGGGCGATATTGCGCCCAACGCCGCCTGCCGAACAATGAATCGTACCGGGATGAGAAGCCGCTTGTGGGTAACGGATATCCGCCATCCCGCGAATATCCATATTGATTGTCCCCACCACGACGCAGTATTCCTGCTCGGTGAGAATGTAACCTTTGCCTTTAATCCGCCCTTTGCGCATTAAATCCATAATATGCGCCGCAACGCGCGAACGGCTGATTTGCAGCATGTCCGCAATTTCATTCTGCTGAATCAGCGGGTTACGCCGTAAAATTGCAAGGATCTCCTTTTCCCGGTTATTCATCTTCAGGCTACCGCTTTTTCAGTTTGTTGCGCTTTTAGCCAGGCGATCTCTTCTGCCCAGATATCCGGGTTGATGGTTTCAAGGATCAGCGGAATGCCGTCGAAACGGTCGTCCTGCATGATCCAGCGGAACGCATCATGACCGATATTGCCTTCACCGAGGCTATGATGGCGGTCAACGCGGCTGCCAAAGGTGCTTTTCGCATCGTTAAGGTGCATCCCACGCAGATACTTAAAGCCAACAATACGGGCAAAATCAGCGAACGTTTTCTCGCATTCGGCTGGAGTACGCAAATCATACCCTGCAGCGAAAGCATGGCAGGTATCAATGCAGACGCCGACGCGGGATTTATCTTCCACGCCATCGATAATCGCCGCGAGATGTTCGAATTTAAACCCTAAGTTGCTGCCCTGACCGGCGGTGTTTTCAATCACCGCTGTCACGCCTTGTGTTTTATCCAGCGCAATATTGATGGATTCGGCAATGCGCGCCAGACAATCCTCTTCTGAAATCTGCATCAGATGGCTGCCTGGGTGGAAGTTGAGCAAAGAAAGTCCCAGTTGTTCGCAACGCTGCATTTCATCTATAAACGCATCGCGTGATTTTTCCAGAGCTTCAGCGACCGGATGACCGAGGTTAATCAGATAACTGTCGTGGGGAAGAATTTGCGCCGACGTGTAGTGATATTTTTCACAGGCGGCTTTGAATTCATCGATGGTTTGCGTCGTGAGCGGTGCGGCACGCCACTGACGTTGATTTTTGGTGAACAAGGCAAACGCGGTAGCGTCGATTTCGGCGGCGCGAATTGCGGCATTTGCCAGACCGCCAGCAGCACTAACGTGCGCTCCAATGTATTTCATATGTGGACTCCTGTTAAACCCGCTGGAGGAAAACGGTAATGATAGCGGGTTAACAGGAGCAAGATGTAGTGGTTTATGCGATGACGCTTTGAATTACATAGTTAATCGCAGCACCACCAACAATCAGCCAGGCAAACAGTACCAGTGCCATCAGCAGAGGTTTCGCCCCGGCTTTTTTCAGCGCGCTGACGTGAGTGGTCAGACCCAGCGCCGCCATCGCCATTGCCAGCAGGAAGGTATCCAGCGTTACCAGCATGTTCACCACGCTCTGCGGTAACAGGTGGAACGAGTTAAAGATGGCAACCACGATGAACAGGATGGCAAACCACGGAATGGTGATTTTGCTTTTCTCGCCGCCATTCGCAGGAGACAGCTGTTTAACACGTGCCGCCAGCAGGATGAGGAACGGAGCCAGCATCATCACGCGCAGCATTTTGGAGATAACTGCTGCGTTCTCAGCTTCCGGGCTGATGGCATGACCAGCTGCCACTACCTGCGCCACTTCGTGCATGGTAGAACCAATGTAGATACCGAACGTTTCCGGGCTAAACCATTGGGTCATCAGCGGATACATTGCCGGGTAGAGGAAAATCGCGATGGTTCCGAAAATAACCACGGTTGCGACAGCCACAGTCACTTTACTGGCTTCTGCTTTCACTACCGGCTCAGTCGCCAGTACCGCCGCAGCACCACAAATACTGCTACCGGCACCGATCAACCAGCTGGTGTGCTTGTCCAGGCCAAACACTTTCTGCCCCAGGAAGCAGGCCAGCAGGAAGGTGCTGGACAGTGTCAACACGTCAATGATGATCCCACTAATACCGACATCGGCAATTTGTGAAAACGTCAAACGGAAACCGTAAAGAATAATACCCAGACGTAGTAAATGTTGCTTGGCAAACAGCACACCGCCGTCACAGCTTTTCCAGATATGCGGATATACTGTGTTGCCTAAAACCATCCCCAACAAGATTGCGAGAGTGAGGGCACTAAACCCGGCACCCGCAACAGCGGGAATGGAACCACCCCACAGGGCGACCCCGGTGATAACTGCACTCAGGGCTAACCCCGGAATGAAATGCCACAGTGTACGATGTTGTTTCTGTAAGGTGATATTCGTCATAACCCTCTCCTTTATCCGGGCATAAGGTTACGACTAACTGGTTTAAAAATAAAATTGATTATATATTTATAATTAATCTTTATAAGTGGTAAGCGACTATGCACATCACCCTCCGGCAGTTGGAAGTTTTTGCAGAAGTATTGAAAAGTGGATCAACCACCCAGGCGTCGGTGATGCTGGCGTTGTCGCAATCAGCAGTGAGCGCGGCGTTGACCGATCTGGAAGGGCAGCTAGGCGTGCAACTGTTTGATCGCGTGGGGAAAAGACTGGTTGTTAATGAACACGGGCGGCTGCTCTATCCGCGTGCGCTGGCGTTGCTGGAACAGGCCGTCGAAATCGAACAACTGTTTCGCGAAGACAACGGCGCGATTCGTGTCTATGCCAGTAGCACCATTGGTAATTACATCCTGCCCGCCGTTATCGCCCGTTATCGCCATGATTACCCGCAGTTGCCGATTGAACTTAGCGTTGGTAACAGCCAGGACGTGATGCAGGCAGTGCTGGATTTCCGCGTTGATATTGGCTTTATTGAAGGGCCATGCCATAGCACTGAAATCATTTCTGAACCGTGGCTGGAAGACGAGCTGGTGGTGTTCGCCGCGCCGACTTCGCCGTTGGCTCGTGGTCCGGTCACCTTAGAACAACTGGCCGCTGCGCCGTGGATCCTGCGCGAACGCGGTTCCGGCACGCGGGAAATTGTCGATTATCTGTTGCTGTCACATTTACCGAAATTTGAGATGGCGATGGAATTAGGTAACTCCGAGGCTATCAAACATGCGGTGCGTCATGGGTTGGGAATTAGTTGCCTGTCGCGACGGGTAATTGAAGATCAATTACAGGCTGGCACATTAAGTGAAGTTGCTGTCCCTCTACCGCGCCTGATGCGTACGTTGTGGCGTATCCATCATCGGCAAAAACACCTTTCCAACGCGCTACGGCGCTTTCTGGACTATTGCGATCCCGCTAATGTGCCGCGTTAAATTGCGGTACAGGAACATGCTGGTGCTGTGTCAATTTCGTGACGCAGCGCCAGCGTCATGCATTCGCCAGAAAAGAGATAGACTGCTTTACTTATAATTCCTGGGCGATCATGAAGGTCTCTTATAAAAGCGCATTTCTACCGGAAGGATTGCAAATCGTCTGCTACAATCGCGCCTCATTTTTAAGATGGATAGCATTTTTGTATGGTTTCCGAAACTAAAACAACAGAAGCGCCGGGCTTACGCCGTGAATTAAAGGCGCGTCACCTGACGATGATTGCCATTGGCGGCTCCATCGGTACGGGTCTTTTTGTTGCCTCTGGCGCAACGATTTCTCAGGCAGGTCCGGGCGGGGCGCTGCTCTCGTATATTTTGATTGGCCTGATGGTCTACTTCCTGATGACCAGTCTTGGCGAACTGGCGGCGTATATGCCGGTTTCTGGTTCGTTTGCGACTTACGGTCAGAACTATGTGGAAGAGGGCTTTGGCTTCGCGCTGGGCTGGAACTACTGGTACAACTGGGCGGTGACTATCGCCGTTGACCTGGTGGCTGCGCAGCTGGTCATGAGCTGGTGGTTCCCGGATGTTCCTGGTTGGATCTGGAGTGCGCTGTTCCTTGGCGTCATTTTCCTGCTGAACTACATTTCGGTCAGAGGCTTTGGTGAAGCGGAGTACTGGTTCTCACTGATCAAAGTCACGACAGTGATTATCTTTATCGTCGTCGGCGTGATGATGATTATCGGTATCTTCAAAGGCGCACAGCCTGTGGGCTGGAGCAACTGGACGATAGGTGAAGCACCGTTTGCCGGTGGTTTTGCGGCGATGATCGGCGTGGCAATGATTGTTGGCTTCTCCTTCCAGGGAACCGAACTGATTGGTATTGCAGCGGGCGAATCTGAAGATCCTGGGAAAAATATTCCGCGTGCGGTGCGTCAGGTATTCTGGCGAATCCTGCTGTTCTATGTGTTTGCGATTCTGATCATCAGCCTGATCATTCCGTACACCGATCCAAGCCTGCTGCGTAACGATGTGAAAGACATCAGCGTCAGCCCGTTCACGCTGGTGTTCCAGCACGCGGGGCTGCTTTCTGCGGCAGCGGTAATGAATGCGGTCATTCTGACAGCCGTACTGTCGGCGGGTAACTCCGGTATGTACGCATCTACCCGTATGCTTTACACCCTGGCGTGTGACGGAAAAGCGCCGCGTATTTTCGCCAAACTGTCGCGTGGCGGTGTACCGCGTAACGCGCTGTATGCCACGACGGTGATTGCCGGTCTGTGTTTCCTGACCTCCATGTTTGGTAACCAGACAGTGTATTTGTGGCTGCTGAACACCTCCGGGATGACAGGCTTTATCGCCTGGCTGGGGATTGCTATCAGCCACTATCGTTTCCGTCGCGGCTATGTATTGCAGGGACACGATATTAACGACCTGCCGTACCGTTCGGGCTTCTTCCCGTTGGGACCGATCTTCGCTTTCATTCTGTGTCTGATCATCACCCTGGGCCAGAACTATGAGGCGTTCCTGAAAGATACCATTGACTGGGGCGGCGTAGCGGCAACGTATATTGGTATCCCACTGTTCCTGGCCATCTGGTTTGGTTACAAGTTGATTAAAGGAACCCACTTCGTGCGTTACAGCGAAATGAAGTTCCCGCAGAACGATAAGAAATAAGTTTTCTCCCTTCCTTGTTAAGCCCTCTCAACCGAGAGGGCTTTTTCAATTCTATTTCCCTGATAAAACACGAGGATATAAAATTTAACATTTGGATTGATAATTGTTATCGTTTGCATTATCGTTACGCCGAAATCAAAAAAGGCTGACAAATCAGAGACTGTTCAAGCTTTCTGGGATGATCACCTGCATACAAAAAAGTCCACCGCGATGCTGCCGTACGCAAGGGGACGTGAAGAAGATGTGAGCGATAACCCATTTTATTTTCGTAGTTACCTCATGGAGATATGGAATGTTTAGGTTGAACCCTTTCGTACGGGTCGGGCTGTGTTTGTCCGCAATTTCTTGTGCATGGCCTGTGTTGGCGGTTGATGATGATGGCGAGACGATGGTTGTCACAGCATCTTCTGTTGAACAAAACCTTAAAGATGCACCTGCAAGTATCAGCGTCATTACCCAGGAAGACCTGCAGCGTAAACCAGTACAGAATCTGAAGGATGTCCTCAAAGAAGTGCCGGGCGTACAACTGACTAACGAAGGGGATAACCGCAAGGGCGTCAGTATTCGTGGCCTGGACAGCAGCTACACGCTGATTCTCGTCGATGGTAAACGCGTTAACTCCCGCAATGCTGTCTTTCGTCACAATGACTTCGATCTGAACTGGATCCCGGTTGATTCCATCGAACGTATTGAAGTGGTACGTGGCCCGATGTCCTCGTTGTACGGTTCTGATGCGCTCGGCGGCGTGGTCAATATCATCACTAAAAAAATCGGTCAGAAATGGTCGGGCACTGTTACGATCGATACCACCATTCAGGAACATCGCGATCGTGGTGACACATACAATGGTCAGTTCTTCACCAGTGGGCCATTAATTGATGGTGTGCTGGGAATGAAAGCCTACGGCAGCCTGGCTAAACGTGAAAAGGATGACCCGCAAAACTCAACCACCACCGATACCGGAGAGACTCCGCGTATTGAAGGATTCTCCAGCCGCGACGGTAATGTCGAATTTGCCTGGACGCCGAATCAAAATCACGATTTTACCGCCGGTTACGGTTTCGACCGTCAGGATCGTGATTCCGACTCGCTGGACAAAAACCGCCTGGAACGCCAGAACTACTCTGTCAGCCATAATGGTCGCTGGGATTACGGCACCAGCGAACTGAAATACTACGGCGAGAAAGTCGAAAACAAAAACCCTGGCAACAGCAGCCCAATTACCTCTGAAAGCAATACCGTTGATGGCAAATACACGCTGCCGCTGACGGCGATTAATCAGTTTGTCACCGTTGGCGGTGAATGGCGTCACGACAAACTTAGTGATGCAGTAAACCTGACCGGTGGCACCAGTTCCAAAACGTCTGCCAGCCAGTACGCGCTGTTTGTGGAAGATGAATGGCGGATCTTTGAGCCGCTGGCGCTGACGACCGGCGTGCGTATGGACGATCACGAAACCTACGGCGATCACTGGAGCCCGCGTGCCTATCTGGTCTATAACGCTACCGACACCGTTACCGTGAAAGGTGGCTGGGCGACAGCTTTTAAAGCGCCTTCTCTGCTGCAACTTAGCCCTGACTGGACGAGCAATTCCTGCCGTGGCGCATGTAAGATTGTGGGTAGCCCGGATCTGAAACCAGAAACCAGCGAAAGTTGGGAGCTGGGGCTTTACTATATGGGCGAAGATGGTTGGCTGGAAGGGGTTGAATCCAGCGTTACCGTTTTCCGCAACGATGTGAAAGATCGTATTAGCATCAGCCGCACGTCTGACGTTAACGCTGCACCGGGTTACCAGAACTTTGTCGGTTTTGAAACGGGAGCGAACGGGCGACGCATACCGGTATTCAGCTACTACAACGTTAATAAAGCGCGGATTCAGGGCGTGGAAACGGAGTTGAAAATTCCTTTCAATGACGAATGGAAACTGTCACTCAACTACACCTATAACGATGGTCGTGATGTCAGCAATGGCGAAAACAAACCACTTTCCGACCTGCCGTTCCATACCGCTAACGGTACGCTGGACTGGAAACCGCTGGCGCTCGAAGACTGGTCATTCTATGTTTCTGGCCACTATACCGGGCAGAAACGAGCCGACAGCGCGACGGCCAAAACGCCGGGCGGCTATACGATCTGGAATACCGGCGCAGCCTGGCAGTTGACCAAAGACGTCAAACTACGTGCGGGCGTGCTGAACCTGACTGATAAAGATCTCAGCCGTGATGACTACAGCTATAACGAAGACGGTCGTCGTTACTTTATGGCGGTGGATTATCGCTTCTGATGAGAAGATGCCCGGCGAACCGGGCTAAGTTTTACTTCAGTAAATGCTGCGCATGGAAGCGCAGATGATCCTCTATAAAAGAGGCAATGAAGTAGTAACTGTGGTCATAACCCGGCTGAATACGTAACGTCATTGGCCACGCTTTCTGGCGTGCGGCCTCTGCCAGCACCGCAGGCTGGAGTTGGTCGGCAAGAAACTGATCGCTATCACCCTGATCAATAAGCGTCGGGATCGCATCCTGCGCATTACTGGCGTACATCAGCGCGCAACTGTCCCATTCCTCCCAGTCATTTTTATCCTCGCCCAGATAGGCGCTAAACGCTTTGATTCCCCACGGGACGCTGCACGGATTCACAATCGGCGCAAAGGCAGAAACGCTGGTGTATTTACCTGGGTTTTTCAGCGCCATAATCAGCGCACCGTGACCGCCCATTGAATGACCGCTAATGGCGCAGCGATCGCTGACGTTAAATTGCGACTGAATCAGCGCAGGTAATTCATCACGCAGATAATCATACATCCGATAATGCACCGACCACGGCGGTTGCGTAGCGTTAAGATAAAACCCTGCGCCCTGGCCTAAATCGTAGCCGTCATCATTGGCAACCTGTTCGCCGCGCGGGCTGGTGTCCGGCATTACCAGTACAATCCCCAGTTCCGCCGCTACGCGCTGGGCACCCGCTTTAGTGGTGAAATTTTCGTCATTACAGGTTAATCCCGAAAGCCAGTACAGCACCGGCGGCGGGGCGTTATCGCGGGGAGGTGGGAGAAAGATGCTGAACGTCATCGGACAGTTTAAGGTACTGGAGTCGTGCCGCCAGCGTTGTTGCCAGCCTTCAAAACAGCGGTGCTCTTCGAGCATTTCCATGCGTGGCTCCTTGTTATGTTGTTTGCAATTTTTTCATCATACCGTTTATTCAGTGTGTTGTGAGTAACTTTCACTTCCGCATATGCATAACGATGTTTTAACATCTACGGCTGAAAGGCAGCGGCAATTACAATAATTATCGCTGTGAATACTGGATTATGTGCGTCACCTCACGCACAATAATCAGGCTGCTAATCAGCTTAATAACTTTGCCCCCACGCAGGGCGGAGGCGTCACACCTGCAGGAGAAAATATAAATGCCATCACTCAGTAAAGAAGCGGCCCTGGTTCATGAAGCGTTGGTTGCGCGAGGACTGGAAACACCGCTACGCCCGCCCGTGCATGAAATGGATAACGAAACGCGCAAAAGCCTTATTGCCGGCCATATGACCGAAATCATGCAGCTACTGAATCTCGACCTGGCTGATGACAGTTTGATGGAAACGCCGCATCGCATCGCCAAAATGTATGTCGATGAAATTTTCTCCGGCCTGGATTACGCCAACTTCCCGAAAATCACCCTCATTGAAAATAAAATGAAGGTCGATGAAATGGTCACCGTGCGCGATATCACTCTGACCAGCACCTGTGAACACCATTTTGTCACTATTGATGGCAAAGCGACGGTGGCCTACATCCCGAAGGATTCGGTGATCGGTCTGTCAAAAATTAACCGTATTGTGCAGTTCTTTGCCCAGCGTCCGCAGGTGCAGGAACGTCTGACCCAGCAAATTCTCATTGCGCTACAAACGCTGCTGGGCACCAATAACGTGGCGGTCTCTATCGATGCGGTGCATTACTGCGTGAAAGCGCGTGGTATCCGCGATGCGACCAGCGCCACGACAACGACCTCCCTCGGGGGGTTGTTCAAATCCAGTCAGAATACACGCCACGAGTTTCTGCGCGCCGTGCGTCATCACAACTGATTAAAAGGCAGGAACCATGGAGCGCAACGTCACGCTCGATTTTGTTCGCGGCGTCGCCATTCTGGGGATCCTGCTTCTTAACATCAGCGCCTTTGGACTTCCAAAGGCGGCTTATCTCAACCCCGCCTGGTACGGTGCTATTACACCGTCTGACGCCTGGACATGGGCATTTCTCGATCTCATCGGGCAGGTGAAATTCCTCACGCTTTTTGCGTTGCTGTTTGGTGCGGGGCTGCAAATGCTGCTGCCGCGTGGCAGACGCTGGATCCAGTCACGGCTCACCCTGTTAGTCTTGTTGGGCTTTATTCACGGCTTGTTATTCTGGGACGGCGATATTCTGCTGGCTTACGGGCTGGTGGGCTTAATCAGCTGGCGGCTGGTGCGCGATGCGCCATCGGTAAAAAGCCTGTTTAATACCGGCGTCATGCTATATCTGGTAGGGCTTGGCGTTTTGCTGCTGCTGGGGTTGATTTCCGACAGTCAGACCAGTCGCGCCTGGACGCCGGATGCGTCCGCCATTTTGTATGAAAAATACTGGAAACTTCACGGCGGCGTGGAAGCCATCAGTAACCGTGCCGATGGAGTAGGGAACAGTTTACTGGCACTGGGTGCGCAGTATGGCTGGCAACTGGCGGGGATGATGTTAATTGGCGCGGCATTGATGCGTAGCGGTTGGCTGAAAGGGCAGTACAGCTTGCGCCACTATCGCCGTACCGGTTTTGTGCTGATGGCGATTGGGCTGATGATTAACCTTCCTGCTATCGCACTACAATGGCGGCTGGACTGGGCGTATCGCTGGTGCGCCTTCTTACTTCAGATGCCGCGTGAACTGAGTGCGCCATTTCAGGCGATGGGTTATGCGTCGTTGCTGTTCGGCTACTGGCCACAATTAAGCCGTTATAAGCTGGTGCTGGCGATCGCCTGCGTCGGACGGATGGCGCTGACCAACTACCTGTTACAAACGCTGATTTGTACCACGCTGTTTTATCATCTCGGTTTGTTTATACAGTTTGACCGTCTGGAATTGCTGGCGTTTGTTATTCCGGTATGGCTGGCGAATATCCTCTTCTCTGTTATCTGGCTACGTTACTTCCGTCAGGGGCCGATAGAATGGCTCTGGCGTCAGCTCACCCTCCGTGCTGCGGGGCCTGCATTGTCCAAAACATCAAGATAACGATCTTGATCACATTCATTAACAAAACGGCTGTAACCGTTTCCATTGCTGTGACTCGATTCACGAAGTCCTGTATTCAGTGCTGACAAAATAGCCGCCAGCAAGCAGTAACCTACTGCAATCTCACAACAGGTAGTGAATATGATCACCATTCGTGATGTAGCGCGTCAGGCTGGCGTCTCTGTGGCAACGGTTTCCCGAGTGCTCAATAACAGCACGCTGGTAAGTGCAGAAACGCGTGAAGCGGTAATGAAAGCCGTAAGCGAACTGGATTACCGACCAAACGCCAATGCCCAGGCGCTGGCAACTCAGGTGAGCGATACCGTTGGCGTGGTGGTGATGGACGTTTCTGATGCGTTTTTTGGCGCACTGGTGAAAGCCGTCGATCTCGTCGCCCAACAGCATCAGAAATATGTGTTGATTGGCAACAGCTATCATGAAGCGGAAAAAGAGCGTCACGCCATCGAGGTGTTAATTCGCCAGCGTTGTAATGCATTGATTGTTCATTCAAAAGCGTTAAGCGACGACGAACTGGCGCAGTTTATGGACAACATTCCCGGTATGGTGCTGATCAACCGCGTTGTACCGGGTTACGCCCATCGTTGCGTTTGCCTGGATAATCTCAGCGGTGCCCGAATGGCGACGCGTATGTTGCTGAATAACGGTCATCAACGCATCGGTTATCTTTCTTCCAGCCACGGCATTGAAGATGATGCAATGCGCAAAGCCGGCTGGATGAGTGCGCTGAAAGAGCAGGATATTGTTCCGCCGGAAAGCTGGATTGGCACCGGCACGCCGGACATGCCCGGCGGTGAGACGGCAATGGTCGAGCTGCTGGGACGCAATCTGCAACTTACTGCTGTGTTTGCTTATAACGACAATATGGCCGCTGGCGCACTGACGGCATTAAAAGATAATGGCATTGCGATTCCGTTACATCTCTCAATTATCGGTTTCGATGATATCCCCATCGCCCGTTACACCGACCCGCAATTAACGACCGTGCGTTATCCCATTGCTTCGATGGCAAAATTAGCTACTGAACTGGCCTTGCAGGGCGCAGCAGGCAACATTGATCCGCGAGCCAGCCACTGTTTTATGCCGACGTTAGTGCGTCGGCATTCTGTCGCAACACGCCAGAATGCGGCGGCGATCACTAACTCAACAAATCAGGCGATGTAACCGCTTTCAATCTGTGAGTGATTTCACAGTATATTAACAATGCGATAGCTATGATTGCACCGTTTTAACGTTGTAACCTATATGTAACAGTGAATAATCACTTTTATCGAGGTTATAGCGTCATAACAACAATTAAAGTCGTTTTCTGGAGCGTTACCGGGCATGGAAGAACGAATTTTAAAACGTGAGCTTCGGCGTTCAGTAACACTTCATTAACTATACTGCCCCGCCAAGCATTTATCTCAAGCACTACCCTGCATAAGAAAAACCGGAGATACCATGAATAAGAAGGTGTTAACCCTGTCTGCTGTGATGGCCAGCATGTTATTCGGTGCCGCTGCACACGCTGCAGATACCCGTATTGGTGTGACGATTTATAAATACGACGATAACTTTATGTCCGTGGTGCGTAAGGCTATCGAACAAGATGCGAAAGCCGCGCCAGACGTCCAGCTGCTGATGAATGATTCACAGAATGACCAGTCCAAGCAGAACGATCAGATTGACGTGCTGTTGGCGAAAGGGGTGAAGGCGCTGGCAATCAACCTGGTTGACCCAGCTGCTGCGGGTACGGTGATTGAGAAAGCGCGTGGGCAAAACGTGCCGGTGGTTTTCTTTAACAAAGAACCTTCCCGTAAGGCGCTGGATAGCTATGACAAAGCCTACTACGTAGGCACTGACTCGAAAGAGTCCGGCATTATTCAGGGCGATTTGATTGCTAAACACTGGGCGGCGAATCAGGGTTGGGATCTTAACAAAGACGGTCAGATTCAGTTCGTACTGCTGAAAGGTGAACCGGGCCATCCGGATGCAGAAGCGCGTACTACCTACGTGATAAAAGAACTGAACGATAAAGGTATCAAAACCGAGCAGTTACAATTAGATACCGCTATGTGGGACACCGCTCAGGCGAAAGATAAGATGGATGCGTGGCTGTCTGGCCCGAACGCCAACAAAATCGAAGTGGTTATTGCCAACAACGATGCGATGGCAATGGGCGCGGTAGAAGCACTGAAAGCGCACAACAAGTCCAGCATTCCGGTGTTTGGCGTCGATGCGCTGCCAGAAGCTCTGGCACTGGTGAAATCCGGTGCACTGGCGGGCACGGTGCTGAACGATGCTAACAACCAGGCGAAAGCGACCTTTGATCTGGCGAAAAACCTGGCCGATGGCAAAGGTGCGGCTGATGGCACCAACTGGAAAATCGACAATAAAGTTGTCCGCGTTCCTTATGTCGGCGTAGATAAAGACAACCTGGCTGAATTCAGCAAGAAATAAGACTGATTGGGCGCAGTCGTTTACTGCGCCCTTATTGTATGGCCAACAAGGTAAAATTATATGGTCAGCTCAACGACTCCGTCTTCCGGGGAATACTTGTTGGAAATGAGCGGTATCAACAAGTCTTTTCCCGGTGTTAAGGCACTTGATAACGTTAATTTAAAAGTCCGGCCACATTCTATCCATGCATTAATGGGAGAAAATGGCGCAGGAAAATCAACATTATTAAAATGCCTGTTTGGTATTTATCAAAAAGACTCCGGCACCATTTTATTCCAGGGTAAAGAGATCGATTTTCATTCTGCCAAAGAAGCACTGGAAAATGGGATTTCGATGGTACACCAGGAGTTAAACCTGGTATTACAACGTTCGGTGATGGACAACATGTGGCTGGGGCGATATCCCACCAAAGGCATGTTTGTCGATCAGGACAAAATGTACCGTGAAACCAAAGCGATTTTTGATGAACTGGATATTGATATCGATCCGCGTGCGCGGGTCGGGACATTATCTGTTTCGCAAATGCAAATGATCGAAATCGCCAAAGCGTTTTCCTATAACGCAAAAATTGTGATTATGGATGAACCGACTTCTTCGTTAACCGAAAAAGAGGTCAATCATCTGTTCACTATTATTCGTAAATTAAAAGAGCGCGGCTGCGGTATTGTTTATATCTCGCATAAAATGGAAGAAATTTTCCAGTTATGTGATGAAGTCACCGTATTGCGTGACGGTCAGTGGATCGCCACCGAACCGCTGGCAGGGCTGACGATGGACAAGATCATCGCCATGATGGTTGGGCGTTCTCTTAACCAGCGTTTCCCGGACAAACAAAACACACCAGGCGAAGTGATTCTGGAAGTGCGTAACCTGACGTCGCTGCGCCAGCCTTCCATCCGCGATGTCTCGTTTGATCTGCACAAAGGGGAGATCCTCGGTATTGCCGGTCTGGTGGGGGCGAAACGTACTGATATTGTTGAGACGTTATTTGGTATTCGCGAGAAATCGGCTGGCACCATTACGCTGCATGGCAAAAAGATCAATAACCATAACGCCAACGAAGCTATTAACCACGGATTTGCACTGGTCACTGAAGAGCGCCGCTCGACGGGAATTTATGCCTATCTGGATATTGGTTTTAACTCGTTAATTTCCAATATTCGCAACTACAAAAATAAAGTTGGTTTACTGGATAACTCGCGGATGAAAAGCGATACCCAGTGGGTGATTGATTCGATGCGGGTAAAAACGCCGGGGCATCGGACGCAAATTGGTTCACTCTCCGGCGGTAATCAGCAAAAGGTGATCATTGGTCGCTGGCTGCTAACGCAACCAGAAATATTAATGCTCGATGAACCGACGCGCGGTATTGATGTTGGGGCGAAGTTTGAAATTTATCAGTTAATTGCCGAACTGGCGAAGAAAGGCAAGGGGATTATTATTATCTCCTCCGAAATGCCAGAGTTGTTAGGGATAACAGACCGTATTCTGGTGATGAGCAATGGTCTCGTTTCTGGAATTGTCGATACAAAAACAACAACGCAAAACGAAATTCTGCGTCTTGCGTCTTTGCACCTTTAAGATTAGGGGCTTCCTATGAGTGCGTTAAATAAGAAAAGTTTTCTTACTTACCTGAAAGAGGGCGGTATTTACGTCGTTCTTTTAGTTTTGCTGGCGATTATAATTTTCCAGGATCCTACTTTTTTAAGTCTGTTGAACTTAAGTAATATTCTCACCCAGTCATCGGTACGTATTATTATCGCGCTCGGCGTGGCAGGGTTAATTGTCACTCAGGGGACTGATCTTTCTGCCGGGCGCCAGGTAGGGCTGGCAGCGGTGGTAGCCGCGACGTTATTGCAGTCGATGGAAAACGCCAACAAAGTGTTCCCGGAAATGGCGACGATGCCGATTGCACTGGTTATTCTGATTGTCTGTGCCATTGGCGCAGTTATCGGTTTAATCAACGGCCTGATTATCGCTTATCTCAACGTAACGCCGTTCATTACCACGCTCGGCACGATGATTATCGTCTACGGCATCAACTCGCTCTATTATGACTTTGTGGGTGCGTCGCCAATTTCTGGTTTTGACAGCGGTTTCTCCACCTTTGCCCAGGGCTTTATTGCATTGGGGAGTTTCCGGCTCTCTTATATCACCTTCTACGCGCTGATTGCGGTGGCGTTCGTCTGGGTGCTGTGGAACAAAACCCGTTTCGGTAAGAACATTTTTGCTATCGGTGGTAACCCGGAAGCGGCGAAAGTTTCTGGTGTCAACGTCGGCCTGAACCTGCTGATGATTTATGCGCTGTCTGGCGTGTTCTATGCCTTCGGCGGGATGTTAGAAGCCGGACGTATCGGCTCTGCGACTAACAACCTTGGCTTTATGTATGAGCTGGACGCCATCGCGGCGTGCGTGGTGGGCGGCGTATCGTTCAGCGGCGGTGTGGGGACGGTCATTGGCGTGGTGACCGGGGTAATTATCTTTACGGTCATCAACTATGGCCTGACGTACATCGGCGTAAATCCGTACTGGCAGTACATCATCAAAGGGGCGATTATTATCTTCGCCGTGGCGCTGGATTCACTGAAATACGCGCGTAAGAAGTGATATGAATGTAGGGATTGCCGGATAAGGCGTTTACGCCGCATCCGGCGACAGGAGCTAAATGCCGGATGCGATGCTGGTTCTACAACGTTACCGGGTGTTCTTTCTCTCCTTTTTTAAACTTCACTTCCCCGAGATCAATGCACCCCACCGGACAGACATGACCGCAAAGCAAACAACCGACGCATTTTTCGGTATTGCAGTGCGGCGTGCGCGATTTCTCATCCCATTCCATCGCCTGATGCCCACCGTCGTAGCAGGAAATATAACAGCGCCCACAGCCGACACATTTATCAAGATTAATATGGGGATAGACGATATAACTGCGGTCTAAATCTTCCGCCGGGACAATATTATGATTCGCCAGGCCAACCATCTCCTGCAACGAATCAAATCCCTGATCGGCAAGATAATGTGACAACCCGCTCGCCATATCTTCCACAATGCGATAACCGTACTGCATGATGCCAGTAGTCACCTGTAACGTTGCCGCACCGAGTAATAAAAATTCCGCTGCGTCTTCCCAGGTCTCAATACCACCGATACCGCTAATCGGGAAATCACGCAGTTCCGGATGGGTGCGCATTTGCTGAATAAAGCGCAGGGCGATTGGTTTCACCGCTTTACCGGAATAACCGGAAATACTCGATTTACCGTTGACGATTGGCATACCAATTTTCTGATTAAGATCGATATTGGTGATGGATTTGACGGTGTTAATCGCCGCAATGCCATCTGCGCCACCACGCTTCGCCGCCAGCGCCACTTCGCACATATCACCGATATTCGGCGTCATCTTCGCCAGCATCGGCAAAGTGGAACCGCGTTTCACCGCACGACAATATTTTTCTACCAGTTCCGGACTTTGCCCGACATCGCTCCCCATCGCATGAGAGGTCATCTGCGGGCAGGAGAAATTACATTCGATCATATCGGCGCCTGCTTTTTGCACCAGACGCGCCAGATCCTCCCATTGTTGCTCATTTTCCCCCATGATCGAGGCGATCAGCACCTTGTCAGGGTAATCTTCTTTCAACCGACGCAAAGCGGCCAGATTCTCCTCCAGGGGATGTTCGGCAATCTGCTCCATATTTTTGAAGCCAATAAAACCGGTATCTTCTTTCACCAGATGATCAAAACGCGGCGAAACTTCGTTGGCGATAAAAAAGCCGATCGTTTTGAACACCACGCCGCCCCAGCCTGTGTCGTAGGCTTTGGCGCACATCTCGTAGCAGTTGCCGACCGGCGAAGAAGAGAGGCAGAACGGGTTGGGAAACTTCACGCCGCAAAAGGTAATAGAAAGATCTTTCGTTAACATGAGCAAGCTCCCTCTAAATAGTGATGAATCGCCTCGGCGGCTTCTTTCCCGGTCTTCACGGCATAAACCACGGTTTTGTCGCCCTCAACAATATCGCCAGCGGCAAACAGTTGTGGGTCGCGGGTCTGGTAATTTTTCGTTTCGATGATGTTGCGCTTCGGCTCCAGCGCCGCAAAAGCGGTAAGTTCGGCATGTTGACCGACGGCGAGAATAATTTTGTCCGCTGCCATTGTCAGTTCGCCCGGCAAACGAACATGTTTAAAGGTAACTTTATTGCCCTCTACCGCCACTGGCGTAAAGCCATCAATAATCGATACCCCCAATTTCTGGGCGCTGGTGAATTCTTTCTTGCTTGCCGGAAATTCATCTAACTCTTCGCGCGCCACACAGGTCACCGCCTGGCAGCCGAGAACTTTCAGCGTGCTGGCAACGTCCATCGCGACATCGCCGCCGCCAATAATTAATGCGCTTTGCGGGATGCGGATATCGCCTTGTGCCTGACGCGCGCGTTGCAGGAAATCGACGGCGATCTCAACGTCGCTATGCTCAAACAGCGGCAGCCGAGAACCGCTCGATAATCCCACGGTGACCAGCACTGCACGGTTTTCTGCTTTCAGTTGTTCCAGCGAAAGCGTTTTGCCAATTTCACAGTTGCACTTAATGGTCACCCCCATTTTTTCGATGCGAGCGATTTCCGCATCCAGCACCGACTGCGGCAAACGAAATTGCGGAATACCGTTACACAACCAGCCACCGGGTTGCGCTCCTTTTTCATAAATTGTGACGTCGTAACCCAGATTGGTCAGCGTCACGCTGGCTTGTAATCCGGCTGGGCCTGCGCCAATAATCGCGACTTTACCGCGCGTCTTGCTGCCCGGTTGATAAATCTCCATTCCGGTTTGTTGTTCAAAATCAGTAACGAAACGTTGTAAGCGACCAATATCAATGGGGTCATCGACACCCGCACGGGTACAACCGCTCTGGCATAATTTTTCCGTAGGGCACACTCTGGCGCAAACGGCACCAAGGGCATTATTTTCGCGAATTGTCTCGGCAGCGCCTTTAAAATTACGAAAATAGATTGAGCGAATAAATTTCCCCGGATCGGTTTGCGCCGGGCAAGCCTGACTGCAGGGCGCGTCGTGACATAATAAACAGCGGGAGGCTTCTTTAATCGCCAGTAAAGGCGTAAAAGCCGGAGTGAGTTCATCCAGATAATTTTGTTGCGGCATGTGATCTTCCTTAATGCTATGGGTAATTAAGGCGAACGCCTGTTTTACCCGCAATACTTCAAGTGGCATGTGCTGCGACATAGCACCTTTCTGCAACTCAAATTATTTTGGGTAAATATAACGTACTAATATTAAGGCTAAGCGTGCGGGGGAATTTAAACTGTGAAAAGATTCACAAATAGCTGCGGTTCAGAATGTTATATCCGCAGCCTGGTGGGTGAACTAATAATTATTCTCAATAATTAGCAAGAGGAAGAAATAATATTATCGGTAAAAAATAAGATAAATAATCATGCCGATGGATAAAAGTCCGAAGCCGCTATATGCCACTATATAAGCGAAGAAGAGTCCGGGATTTTTGTCACGCCAGACATACACTGGTTCCAGGGAATTTTTAACCCGTTTATCAATTGCGCCAGCACGCCAGCCTTTCCAGGCTTCGCGAAAACAAAATACAGGGATCAGGAAAAAAACGGCAATGACAAAAAACTGCTGAACATCCATAACTACTTTCCTTGTTTCTTTTCTAATTCAAGTAATTGTTCGGGGGTAACGGCCGGATACCCCTGCGCATCTTCCGGCACCTGGTGCATTGCCGGAATAGGAACCAGAGGACCTAAAAAGCGTGGCTCACGTTTAAAGATATAAAGATCAGCCAGAGCGCCGAAACGAGCGGCAAATTCACGAATACGTACCGACCACATATCTTTGGGTGATGGTACGGCATAACACTGCGCCTGAATACCCATGTGCAGAGCGATAAATAATGCCCGTTCACAGTGGAAACGCTGAGTGATAATAATGAAGTCGTTAGTATCGAAGACTTTGCGCGTGCGTACGATAGAGTCGAGGGTTCGAAAACCTGCGTAGTCGAGAACAATATCAGCTGGATCGATACCAGCGGCAATTAAATCTTTGCGCATGGTCATCGGTTCGTTATAACTCTGCAACGCGTTATCGCCGCTAAGTAATAGATAATTCACCTTACCGCTGTTATAGGCATTTATTGCCCCCTGAATACGGTAGCGGTAATACTGATTAATCACCCCGGTGCGATAATACTTCGCGGTGCCAAGTACCACGCCGACCTGGCGGTAGGGGAGATCCTGTAACTCGTCGTAGATATAAGGCGCAGTTTTCCAGCTCATCCAGCGATCGAGGCCGAGCACAGTCAACAGCAGCAAGCCGATCAGGACTAACAGGCTGTAAAACACGCGCTTTAACATGCAGAAAACTCGATCTTGGGGAATTTCAATCAGGCTACTTTACCTGCGGGCTTTGCGCAAGAAACGGCAAACTGTTTGCCGGGATTTTCGACACCTGGATAAGTTGGCAAGCCTGATGCGACGCTTATCAGTGTGCCAGGGCTGTAGGCCGGACAAGGCGTTCACGCCGCATCCGGCACTAGGCTTAAGCGAGAAGAACGCGGTCGATATTGTTGCAGCCGAGAGCTTTAAGCGTTGCGGAGGTTGCATCCCACTGAATCAGCGGCGCATCGGCTTTTTCTGCCAGAATCGCGCGCTGAATATCCGGGTAATCATACCCCTTGAGATTCAACAGAATTAACGCTCCTTGTAATGGCGGCAGAGTCGGGTTGAATGCCGCGTTTTCAGCGTAGCTACCGCTGAAAATACGACCGTCTTTACATTCCAGCGCCACGCCGCTTGGGGAGTTGCTGTAAGGCATGTGTGAACGGTTTGCCGCTGCGATCGCCGCCTGAGAAAGCGCATCGCCGGTCAGTGCAAAGCCGTGATCCTGCTCGTCCATCAGCAGCGTTTTAATCTCCAGATCTTTCGGCCCAAAAGCATCCGGCAGATAGTCACGCAGCGCGTGCGCTTCACGACCCGGTAGATGAATACGCAGATCCAGACCGCTATTCAGTTCATTCATAAACTGACGGCAGTGACCGCAAGGCGTGTAGTTAACGGTGATAGCGGCGAGTGCTTTCTCACCGCTTAACCAGGCGTGGCTGATAGCACTTTGTTCGGCATGAACGGTTTGCTGCATTGTCGCGCCAATAAATTCCATATTGGCACCAAAATACCAGGTTCCACTCACGCCGCGCGCAATAGCGCCAACATTAAAATTCGACAATGGCGTGCGGGCACAGGCCGCCGCCAGCGGCAGCAGTGCGAAAGCCAGCGCGTCTTCGTCCAGCCCCGTTGCGCTCTTTAGCGAAGAGACCTGCTCTTTGGTCAACAACGCAGGAAAATACTTGTCTGCCAGAATGGGTTCCAGTGCAGATTGCAAGTTATCCGCAAGTTGGGCAAAAGCAGTTTGAAAACGTGGATGCATGGCGTTGCCTCATAATCATGTAATGGGATAACAGTTTACGAACCCGCTATGGCTTTATATGTGATCTGAATCTCATTAATTATGCAACGCGTGAAACTTACATCAAAAATGCGCGACGCATCGCAAAATTTTAGCCCATTACAGCCAGAATAATCGGGAAAAGGAACGGTGCGATCAGCGAGGTAATAATCCCGCACAGCACCAGTGCCAGCGAACTAAATGCGCCTTCCTGATAATCCAGCTCGGCACAGCGCGCCGTACCGAGGGCGTGAGAGGCCGTTCCCATCGCCAGACCGCGCGCCGCTTTGGTGCGAATACGCATCGCATTAAGCAACGTATGACCAAACACCGCGCCCAGAATACCGACGAAAATGACGCAAACTGCGCTAATTGCAGGGATACCGCCAATACTGCCGCCGACAGCCATCGCAATTGGCGTAGTCACCGACTTCGGCAAGATTGACGCGGCGATTTCTGGTGAAGCACCCATCAACAATGCCACGGAAGTCCCTGTCACCATCGCGACCACGCTACCGATAAAACAAATGGTGATGATCGATTTCCAGCGCGCGCGGATCTGATGCAGCTGTTCATATAAAGGATAGGCCAGCGCCACCACCGCCGGTTGCAGCAGATCGTTTAAAACCTCACTACCTTTAAAATAGTTGTCGTAAGAGATGCCGGTCAGCATTAAAAAAGGAATGATCACCACCATTGCCACCAGCAACGGATTGAGCAATGGAAATTTATACCGCGCTGCCAGTTTGCGGGCGGCAAAAAAGACAATCAATGTCAGCGGTAATGACCACCAGATATTCGCCATCATTTCTCTGATCCTTTCTGACCTATGACTTTACGTTCACCGTGTACCAGGTGCGAACTCCAGCTCACCACCAGAAAAACCACCAGCGTACTAATGGCACAGGAAACCACTACCGGGCCAAACTGTGCGCGCAGCAAATCAAAATATTGCATGACGCCTACGCCAATCGGCACAAACAATAGCGCCATATAGCGAATCAGTACGTAGCACCCCGGATTGACCCACTTCGCCGGAAGAATTTGCAAGGCCAGCAGGACAAACAGGATCAGCATCCCGATGATGCTGCCCGGAATGGTTACCGGTAGCAGGGAAGCAATGAAAATACCTGCATACAGGCAGGCATAAATCAGGACAAAAGCGCGTAAATATTGCCAGATAATGTTCAGTGTCTTACTCATGATCAACACCCCAGATGAGATGGATTCATCATACAATTAATCTGTAAAACGTGCTACCGATCACATCATGAAATCTGAGCATAGTTGAATTACAGGAGACGAATATCGGGCAAGCGCCCAATTCAGTGGTCTAATTCTGGTTCAAAAAGTGCAGGAACCGACTTAGCGCACGGGAGGGCGTTTCGTTATTACGCCAGAACACGCCGACGCTGCCTTTCTGTTCTATCTTCGGCAGGTTCAGGATCACCAGTTGCCCCTGACTGGCATAGCGTTGCGCCAGACGTAAAGAGAGTATAGAAATCATGTCGCTGCTTTGGAGCAGATTGGTGCTGACGTTCATTGACGCCGATTCAATGGTGTTTTCTGGCAGCATCACGCCATGTTCTACCAGCGCATTATCAATACTGAGACGAATAGGTGTCCCGGTTGGCCAGACTATCCAGCGCCAGTTAGCCAGATCATCCCAGCCAAGAGCGGCATATTTCGCCAGTGGATGGTTTGGGCGAGCGACAAAGCACACTGGCTCGGTGTAGAGCACCTGATAATTTAGCGGCAGTTGCAGTGCACGACCACCAATACGACCAACCACTACATCCACAGAACCTGCCAGCAGGTCTTGCAGTAATGGCGTCATCACCTTCTCTTCGATATTCAGGTGCAGCGTCGGCATCTCTTTTAGCAAATGCAAAATTGCCTGGGATACGCAGTCAGTGGCGACAGGAGAACAACCTATTTTCAGACTGCCGACCAGCCCGCCTTGTTTAAAGCGCGCCAGTTCATGTTGCGATCGCTCCATGTCATTGATTAATCGTTGGGCATGTTGCAATAACAATTTGCCACCTTCGGTCGGACGTAGCCCTTTGCTGTGCCGCTCAAAGAGTGTGAGGCCGATCTCATCTTCGAGTTGTGACAGCCATTTCGACAGCGCAGGCTGAGTGATATTCATCATCCGCGCCACATGGGTCAGATTACCCTGTTCGCCCAGCGCCACCAGCATTTGCAGGTGATGAAGTTTTAATTTCTGCGCCCAGTTTGCCATTTGCCATAACCTCCAGGTTATCTCTCTGCCGAAAATGCCATTGTACATTTCATCTCTTTAATCACAATATCGCAACATATACAAAACAATAGAAACATCTACCTTACCTGCACTGAGGCATTCACTATGACTCAACGACGTGATTTACAAGCACTGATCGATGCCGCTCCGGTCGGCAAGATGCAGTGGCGCGTTATCATCTGCTGTTTTCTGGTGGTAATGCTCGATGGTTTTGACACGGCGGCTATCGGCTTTATCGCTCCCGATATTCGTACTCACTGGCAACTCTCCGCAGGCGATCTCGCGCCGCTGTTTGGCGCGGGTCTGTTGGGATTAACCGCAGGCGCGCTGCTTTGCGGCCCGTTGTCCGATCGCTTTGGTCGTAAACGGGTCATTGAGTTGTGCGTCTTTTTATTTGGTGCGTTAAGTCTTGCCTCTGCTTTTTCACCAGATCTGCAAACACTGGTAATCCTGCGCTTTCTCACTGGGTTAGGTCTTGGCGGCGCAATGCCGAATACCATCACCATGACGTCGGAATATCTGCCAGCTCGTCGTCGAGGCGCGCTGGTAACGCTGATGTTTTGCGGTTTCACGCTGGGGTCAGCCTTTGGCGGGATTGTCAGCGCGCAACTGGTGCCGGTGATTGGCTGGCACGGCATTCTGGTGCTGGGAGGCGTATTACCGCTGATTTTATTTGTCGCGCTGGTGGTGGTTTTGCCGGAATCGCCACGCTGGCAGGTGCGTCGCCAGTTACCGCAGGCGGTAATTGCAAAAACCGTGAGTGCCATGACTCGCGAGCGTTATGTCGATACCCACTTTTATCTCAATGAACCAGCCGCTATTGCCAAAGGCAGCATTCGCCAGTTGTTTGCCGGGCGTCAGTTAACCATCACGTTGATGCTGTGGGTCGTTTTCTTCATGAGCCTGCTGATCATTTACCTGCTCTCAAGCTGGATGCCGACGTTGCTTAACCATCGTGGTATCGACCTGCAACATGCGTCCTGGGTCACCGCCGCATTCCAGATTGGCGGCACGTTGGGCGCGCTGGCGCTGGGCGTACTGATGGATAAATTCAATCCTTTCCGCGTGTTGGCGCTGAGCTATGCCATAGGCGTTGTATGCATCGTGATGATTGGCTTAAGTCAGGACGGATTATGGCTGATGGCACTGGCTGTCTTTGGCACTGGCATTGGTATCAGCGGATCGCAAGTGGGGCTGAACGCGCTGACCGCCACGCTCTACCCGACACAAAGTCGCGCCACGGGCGTGAGCTGGTCAAACGCCGTCGGTCGCTGCGGCGCGATTGTCGGTTCGCTTTCTGGCGGCGTGATGATGGCGATGAATTTCTCTTTCGACACTCTGTTTTTCATTATCGCTGTGCCTGCGGCGATCAGTGCGGTGATGTTAACGCTGCTGATTACCGTCGTTCGCCAGTCGACCTCTGTCCCTGACTCACTGCCTCGCGCAGGCGTTGTGAACGAATAAGGAGCATCTCAATGACTGATAACAATCAAAATAGCCGCGAGCAATTTTATCAGCACATTTCCGGGCAAAACCTGACCCCGCTGTGGGAGTCGTTGCACCATCTGGTGCCGAAAACGCCCAACGCTAATTGCGCGCCAGCGTACTGGAATTATCAGGAGATCCGCCCGTTGTTGCTGGAAAGTGGCAGCCTGATTGGCGCGAAAGAGGCGGTGCGTCGCGTACTGGTGCTGGAAAACCCGGCGCTGCGCGGTCAGTCCTCTATTACCGCCACCTTGTATGCCGGTTTGCAACTGATCATGCCAGGCGAAGTGGCACCAAGCCATCGTCATAACCAGTCGGCGCTGCGTTTTATTGTTGAAGGTAAAGGCGCATTTACCGCCGTTGATGGCGAACGCACGCCAATGAATGAGGGCGATTTTATCCTGACCCCGCAGTGGCGCTGGCACGATCACGGTAATCCTGGCGACGAACCGGTTATCTGGCTGGATGGACTGGATCTGCCATTAGTGAACACTCTGGGCTGCGGTTTTGCCGAAGATTATCCGGAAGAGCAACAACCGGTAACGCGCAAAGAGGGGGATTATCTGCCGCGTTATGCCGCCAATATGTTGCCGCTGCGCCATCAGACGGGGAACTCCTCGCCGATCTTTAACTACCGTTATGACCGCAGCCGCGAAGTGCTGCACGATTTAACCCGGCTGGGCGATGCCGATGAGTGGGATGGCTACAAAATGCGCTACGTCAACCCGGTCACTGGCGGGTATCCGATGCCGTCGATGGGCGCTTTCCTGCAACTGTTGCCGAAAGGGTTCGCCTCCCGCGTGGCGCGCACAACTGACAGCACCATCTACCACGTGGTGGAAGGCGGCGGGCAGGTCACTATCGGCAATGAAACCTTCACCTTTAGTGCAAAAGATATCTTCGTGGTGCCGACCTGGCACGGCGTGTCATTCCAGACCACGCAAGATACCGTTTTATTTAGTTTTTCGGACAGACCGGTACAAGAAGCCCTGGGGCTGTTCCGCGAAGCGCGTTATTAATTTGGGAGAGAAAAAATGACTCAATATGTATTCGAACCGCAAGCGCCCGTTACCGTACCGGTTGTTGGCAGTGATGAACAATTCCCTGTGCGTCGCGTTTACTGCGTCGGACGTAACTATGCTGCCCACGCCCGCGAAATGGGCTTCGATCCGGATCGTGAACCGCCATTCTTCTTCTGCAAACCAGCGGATGCCGTTGTTCCGGTTGCCGCTGGCGAAACGCTGGCGCTGCCATATCCGGCGCAGACCGATAACTACCATTATGAAATTGAGCTGGTAGTGGCAATTGGTAAAAAGGGCAGCGATATCCCGCTGGAAAACGCCCATGAATATGTCTGGGGTTATGCCACGGGGCTTGATATGACCCGTCGCGATCGTCAAATGGAAATGCGCCAGATGGGACGCCCGTGGGAAATCGGCAAAGCGTTTGATCTCTCTGCGCCGATCGCGCCGCTGCACAAAGCCAGCGAAACCGGCGGTATTGAGAACGCGCCAATCTGGTTACAGGTTAACGGCGAAGATCATCAGCGCAGCGATATTCGTCATCTCATCTGGTCAGTGAATGAAACCATCAGCTACCTGTCCGGCTTCTTTGAACTGCAACCGGGCGATCTGATCTTCACCGGCACGCCGGAAGGTGTTGGCCCGGTGGTGAAAGGCGATGTGATCACGGGCAACGTCGAGGGTTTAACCCCTATCGCGGTGAAGATTGTCTGAGGTGCAAGATGAAGCTGTACAGTTTTTTTAATAGTTCAGCGTCGTACCGGGTGCGTATCGCGCTGGCGCTAAAGGGTATCGATTACCAGACCGAAGGGGTGAATATCCGCATTGGTCAGCAAAACGAACTGGCCTACCGGCGGATGAATCCGGTCGGGCTGGTGCCGACGCTGCTGACCGATGATGGCGAGTCACTCGGTCAATCGCTGGCGATAATTGACTGGCTGGATCGTCATTATCCACAAGTTCCGCTGATGCCGCAGGAAGAACCGGCTCGCAATAAAGTCCTGGAAATTGTTTATGCCATCGCTTGCGACATTCATCCTCTGAATAATTTGCGTGTGCTGCGCTACCTGACCGAAGAACTGAACGTCAGTGAAGAAGAGAAAAAACGCTGGTATGCGCACTGGATCCAGCAAGGGTTAAGCGCGGTGGAACAACTGCTGCGCCAGAGCCAGTCGGGGCAATTTTGTGTGGGCGAGACGCCGACGCTGGCAGACTGCTGCCTTGTCCCACAGTGGGCAAATGCGTTACGCATGAACTGTGACCTGAGTGCATATCCGCGCTGTAAAGTGGTGTACGACGCCTGCACGCAGCTGCCAGCATTTATAGCTGCCGCGCCAGAAAATCAACAAGATAAAATTTCAGCCTGACCAGGAGAAGCATAATGACGAAAGCGACACGCGCAGTAATTGTGGGAGGCGGGATCGGCGGTGCGGCAACTGCGCTGTCACTGGCCCGCCTGGGGATCAAAGTCGTGCTGCTGGAAAAGGCACATGAAATCGGTGAGATTGGCGCAGGCATCCAGTTGGGGCCAAACGCGTTTTCGGCGCTGGACAGTCTTGGCGTCGGGGAAATTGCCCGTCAGCGCGCGGTGTTTACCGATCACATCACCATGATGGACGCAGTAAACGCCGAAGAGGTGGTGCGCATTGAAACCGGGCAGGCCTTTCGTGACCATTTTGGCGGCCCTTACGCGGTGATCCATCGCGTTGATATCCATGCCTCGGTGTGGGAAGCGGTACTGACGCATCCGGACGTCGAATATCACACCTCCACACAGGTGGTGGATATTCGTGAGACGGAAGACGATGTCACCGTTTTTGACGATCGCGGCAATAGCTGGAGCGGCGATATTCTGATTGGCTGTGATGGCGTGAAGTCAGTGGTGCGTCAGAGCTTATTAGGCGATGTGCCGCGCGTTACCGGGCATGTGGTCTACCGTGCGGTTATCGATTGTGCCGATATGCCGGAAGATTTGCGTATTAACGCGCCGGTACTGTGGGCGGGGCCGCACTGTCACCTGGTGCATTACCCTTTGCGCGGCGGCAAGCAGTATAACCTGGTGGTGACATTCCACAGTCGCCAGCAGGAAGAGTGGGGCGTGAAGGATGGCAGCAAAGAGGAAGTGCTCTCCTATTTTGAAGGCATTCATCCACGCCCGCGCCAGATGCTGGATAAACCGACCTCATGGCGACGCTGGTCAACTGCCGACCGCGAACCGGTGGCGAAGTGGGGAACGAAGCGCATAACGCTGGTGGGCGATGCGGCGCATCCGGTGGCGCAATATATGGCGCAGGGTGCCTGTATGGCACTGGAAGACGCGGTGACGCTCGGTAAGGCGCTTGCAGAATGTGACGGCGATGCGGCACAAGCCTTTGCGCTGTATGAGTCGGTACGTATTCCACGCACCGCGCGCATCGTCTGGTCAACCCGTGAAATGGGGCGGGTATACCACGCTGCGGGGGTCGAACGCCAGGTACGTAACCTGCTGTGGAAAGGGAAATCGCAGGCAGAGTTTTATCGTGGTATGGAGTGGCTGTACGGCTGGAAAGAAGATAACTGTCTGCAACCACGCTGAGCACTTTAATCCGCTGGCCGGAGGCGCTACCATAGCGCCTCATTTTTTTGCGGGTGATGATATGCGTGTACTACTGGCGCCGATGGAGGGTGTGCTTGACTCTCTGGTGCGTGAATTGCTGACCGAAGTTAACGACTACGATCTGTGCATCACCGAATTTGTCCGCGTGGTCGATCAACTGCTGCCGGTAAAAGTCTTTCATCGCATTTGCCCTGAACTACAAAATGCCAGTCGAACGCCATCCGGTACGCTGGTGCGCGTACAACTGCTGGGGCAGTTCCCGCAATGGCTGGCGGGAAATGCCGCTCGTGCGGTGGAGTTAGGCTCCTGGGGCGTGGATCTCAATTGCGGTTGCCCATCGAAAACGGTTAACGGTAGCGGCGGCGGGGCGACGTTACTCAAAGATCCCGAGCTCATCTACCAGGGGGCAAAAGCGATGCGCGAAGCTGTGCCGGCGCATTTACCCGTCAGCGTGAAAGTGCGGCTTGGCTGGGACAGCGGCGATAAGAAGTTTGAAATTGCCGATGCTGTTCAACAGGCTGGCGCCACGGAACTGGTGGTGCATGGGCGGACAAAAGAGCAGGGCTACCGTGCGGAGCATATTGACTGGCAGGCGATTGGTGAAATTCGCCAGCGGCTGAATATTCCGGTGATTGCCAACGGTGAAATCTGGGACTGGCAGAGTGCGCAACAATGTATGGCGATGAGCGGCTGCGACGCGGTAATGATTGGTCGCGGGGCGCTGAATATTCCCAACCTGAGCCGGGTGGTAAAATATAACGAACCGCGAATGCCGTGGCCGGAGGTGGTTGCTTTGCTGCAAAAATATACCCGTCTGGAAAAGCAGGGCGATACTGGGCTATATCACGTCGCGCGAATTAAACAGTGGTTGAGTTATTTGCGTAAAGAATACGATGAAGCAACGGAATTATTTCAGCATGTTCGGGTGTTGAATAATTCCCCTGATATTGCAAGGGCTATTCAGGCAATTGATATCGAGAAACTCTAAAAACCATAGTGATGTTTTTTGACAATGTGTTAGCTCTTTATCAATAGGCCGCACGGTTGTTTGGTGGCGCCAAAATCGCCGAGGCGTTCCCTGGAGGCCGGGGCAGCCCACATGGATGTGGGCTGAGGGCGCGTTTTACAGGGATGTTACCTCGCGCCCGACCCGGTAGCCGCAAGGGATAAGCCGAGGGCACCGCGTAGCGGCGGTTTTGTTCGCCAGAGCCCGGGGGTGCAGGGGGCGGCGGCGATTGGCCGCCCCCTGCGCGCTCCTTGCGCCAGTGATTATATGAAGCAATGCACATGACAGGAGCGCAACAGGATGAGAGACTGAAATATTCTTGTTATTTTCGGATCTGATGACATTAATTAATTTTAAAATATCATCTTAAATACGCCAGTCACCACCAGTAGCCCAATCAGGAAAATAATCAATACAGCCCAGAGTATAATTTTCATTGGCGTTCCTTTATTTGTGAGTGCTGAGTAAGTATAGGAAAAAATAAAACCCTTTGCCGTTATTCATAACCGATTAAGATAAATCGGAGAATATCATTTACTTACTGTATGTTTTTCTGGATATGTCGTTTTATTGCCAGTGATGTATTGCCACGCGAAACTAGGTGATGCTGCCAACTTACTGATTTAGTGTATGATGGTGTTTTTGAGGTGCTCCAGTGGCTTCTGTTTCTATCAGCT